>NZ_JBEYYO010000015.1:0-142656 GCF_040645615.1 Glycomyces sp. NPDC046736
GCAGGCGGCAGGCGGCAGGCGGCAGGCGGCAGGCGGCAGGCGGCAGGCGGCAGGCGGCAGGCGGCAGGCGGCAGGCGGCAGGCGGCAGGCGGCAGCAAGGGATTGTCGGTGACTCGCGCGATCATTTGAACCGGGCCGATTGCGTCGCGAGGCGCGAGGCGCGAGGCGCGAGGCGCGAGGCGCGAGGCGCGAGGCGCGAGGCGCGAGGCGCGAGGCGCGAGGCGCGAGGCGCGAGGCGCGAGGCGCGAGGCGACGGGATCGTATTGCGCCGGTGTGAAACGAGAACGCCGCCGCGCCCTTTGGGCGCGGCGGCGTGCTTTGAGGCCTGTTACCAGGAGCGGGGGCGGTCGTCCCATTCGCCCCAGTTGCGGCGGTCGGAGCGGCGGGAGTCGGGTTGGTCCTCGTCATCGCGGTTCGGCTCGCCGCCGTAGGGGGCGGCCGGGGGTTGAGACTGGTTGCCGTGCTGGGGCATCGCGCGGGTCGCGCCGAACTCGCCGGTGGGCGGGGCCGGGGGCTGCTCGGGCGGTGCGTACGGGTCGCGGCGCATCGACTGGCTCGGATGCGGGTCGCTGCTCGGCGCGCTCGAGCCGAAGCCGCCGGGCTGGGAGCCGTAGCTGGACGCGCCGGGTTGGGACCCGTAGCTGGACTGGTCGGGCTGCGAGCCGAAGCTCGACGTTCCCGGTTGGGACCCGTAGCTCGACGCGCCCGGCTGGGAGCCGTAGCTCGACTGGTCGGGCTGGGACCCGAAACCGCTCGGCTGGGAGCCGTAGCTCGACGTCCCCGGTTGCGAGCCGTAACCGGCCCCGAAACCCTGAGCGGGCTGGCCGCCCTGCGGGGAGTAGCTCTGCGAGCCCGGGCCGTACTGCGGCGCCGATTGGGAGCCGAAGCCGGGCTCGGACGGCGCGCCGTGCGACCCGAAACCGGGTTCCGAAGGAGCGCCCGGGGCCGAATGCGAGCCGAAGCCCGGTTCCGACGGCGCGCCTGGGGCGATGCCCGGGTTCTGCGGGTCGAACATCGAGCCGGTCGAGGGCGGCGGGGTCGGGGACGGCGACGGACGCGTCGCGCCCGGGTCACTGCCGTAGGCGTTCGGGTGCGGCCGGGTCGCCCCGGGGTCCGAGAACGAGCTCGCGCCGGGGTGCGGCTGCGTCGCACCAGGGTCAGCGAACGAGCCGGCACCCGGATGGGACTGCGTCGCACCAGGGTCGGCGAACGACCCGGCACCCGGATGGGACTGCGTCGCCCCGGGATCGGCGAACGACCCGGCGCCCGGATGCGGCTGCGTCGCACCAGGGTCGGCGAACGACCCCGGTCGGTTCGTGCCCGCAGGCGGCTGCGCGCCGCGCGGGTCGGCGAACGCGCTCGGGGGCTGCGACAGGTTGGCCTGCGGCATGATCTGGGTGGCGTCGGCGCCGCCGGGGCCGCCCGGCTGCTTGACGACCGGGAGGATCGTGGTGCCGTCGGGGCCAAGCGGGCTCGGGGGCGCGCCGAATCCGGACTGCGGCATGACCTGCGTCGAGTCGTCGCCGCCGTAGGCGGGACCGAACTGGGTCGCCGCGCCGCCGTCGACGAGGCCGCCGGGGTGGATCATCGTCGGCGCGTCGGACCCGGGCGCGGGCCCGGCCTGGTACACGCCGGGCGAGCCGACCTGGGCCGCGGTGGGCTGGTGGTCGGGCGGGCCGTCGGGGGCGAAGTTGTCGTCGTCGTCCTCGTCCTTGTCGTCCTTGCCGCCGCGCAGCAGGAACACGATGCCGACGATGCCGCCGATGACGAGCAAAGCGCCGACCACGATGAGGAAGATCAGCGTGCCGGAGACGCCGCTCTCCTCGGGCTCGGGGGCGGCGACCTCCTCCTCGGTGGTGGGCGGCGGCGCCGAAGTCGGCGGGGCGCTCGATTCCTCGGCCTTGACCTCGGAGAGCGTGATCGTACGGGTGAAGGTGGTCGAGCCTTCGGGGACGTTGAACTCCTCGGTCTTGTCCTCGTAGCCGTCCTTGGTGATGACCATCTTCATGTCGCCGGCCACGAGCGGGTTCGAGCCGTCGCCGGTGAAGTTGAAGGAGCCGTCGCCGCCGGTGGTCTGCTCGTGGTCCCTGCCGTCGCCGTCGGTGAGCTTGATCTTCGCGCCCTCGACCGGCTCGGCGTTGGAGGTGACCTGCCCCGACAGCGAGGACATCGACGCGGCGGCCGCGCCGTTGACGGTGACGTTGAGTTCCTTGTCGCCGTTGTTGAACTTGACCTTGAACTTGCCGGTCTTCTGCTGCCCCTGCGGCAGGTCCGACTCGGCCATCGGGGTGATGCTGAAGGTCACGGTGCGCGAGTCGCCGGGGCCGATCAGGCCGCAGTTGAGGGTCGCGTCGCCCTCGGGGGTGCAGCCGCCGCCGTCGACGATGTTGACGTAGGCGTACGAGTCGAGCTGGCGCAGCACGCCCTCGATCTTGAGTTCCTTGCCGGCCGGGTCGTTGTGCGTGGCCCACACCGAGATCGAGACGTTGACCGGCGCGCCGCCGATGTCGATCCACGGGTCGCCGGTGTTGAACGCGCCGTCGAAGTTGCCCTGGGCCTGCGCGGCCTGCGGGAACGAGAGGACGCCGATGAGCAGCACCCCGAACGATGCGGCGAGGCCGAGCAAACGCGCACGCAGGCCACCCCGTCGCCCGCTCCGCGAGCGCGAGACGTTAGTCTGGGGCCCGTTCGGTGCAGCCGCTACGGTCATCTACATCCCCTCCTGGGCATGTGCCATCCAGCGCTCACTCGCGGCGATCTGCCACGGGCAGGCACGACGAACCCACGGAAGCGGGCCGACGTCGCCACTATGCCTGGTCTCGATTCGATCACGGGACCGGGGTGCGGCACGCGGGGAGCGCTCGAACATTCAAAAGCACGGCCGTTCGGCAACGGGCCGTAACGAGCAGTCTAACGTTCTCCGGAGGTTCCCCCGTGGACGCTGTGGCCGACGCCATCACCGCGATCGACGACGACGAGGTCCCCGAGCGCGGCGTCCTCAAGGACGCGGTGCGCGCTCTTCTCAAGGCCCTCGCGGAGAAGGCCCCAGGTCACACCGTGGAAGTGCGGGTGCCGCCTTACGGTGCGGTGCAATGCATCGAGGGGCCCAGGCACCGGCGCGGGACCCCGCCGAACGTCATCGAATGCGCCCCGCTGGTGTTCCTCGAACTGGCCACCGGGCGGCTCGACTTCGCCGACGCCGTGACGAAGGGCAAGGTCGACGCCTCGGGGCAGCGTGCCGACCTCTCGGCAGTGCTCCCGCTCACCGGCCCCGGTGGCGAAGCGCTCGACGCGGCCGAGTGAGCGCCGCTACCTCGCGCCGCACGATGCGGCTGCGTGAGCGCGATACCTCTTTATTAGGCGGCGTTTCGCCGCCGAGCGACCTTCACCATCCGCTGAGGGCAGAACCGTTCCCGCCCTTGGCGTTCGCCCCGCTACCTTTGAAAACCGGGGGCCCTAACCCAGAGGTCAGGCGGGCTTTCGGCGTGCGCCGAGAACACGACCGCCCCGGCGCTCGATGCGCCGGGGCGGTTTCAGGTTCGCGTCATTCGCCGAGGCGAGCGGCGATGCGGCCCTTCCAGGCCGCTTCGAGCTCGCCCTGAGTGAGGTCGAAGTGGTCCCTCAGGTGCAGCCCGTCGGTGTTCGCGTCGGTCACGCCCAGCGGCGTGATCGGCAGGCCGCGCTGCTCGCAAGCGGTGCGGACGGCGAGCTCCTGGCCGCGCGGGAT
This sequence comes from Glycomyces sp. NPDC046736, assembly GCF_040645615.1. Classification (NCBI taxonomy): domain Bacteria; kingdom Bacillati; phylum Actinomycetota; class Actinomycetes; order Glycomycetales; family Glycomycetaceae; genus Glycomyces; species Glycomyces sp. NPDC046736. The sequence continues at coordinate 3,728 of NZ_JBEYYO010000015.1, forward strand.
CACCACGAGCACCCGCCCGGAGGACTCCGAGAACAGGTACGTGAACGGGTCGGCCCCTTCGGGAAGCAGCACCTGAGCGCCGAGCCCGGAGTGGCAGATCGCCTCCACCAGGGTCTGCGCGAGGCCGCCCTGCGACAGGTCGTGCGCGGCCGCGAGCTGCTCGGTGGACGCGAGGCGCGCGAGCAGTTCGGCGAGCTTCATCTCGTGGTCGAGGTCGACCTTCGGCGGCACCCCGCCGAGGTGGCCGTGCTTGACCTGCGCCCACTCCGAGCCCGAGAGCTCCTCGCGGGTCTCGCCGATCAGCGCGATCGTGTCGCCGGTCTTGCCCAACCCCAGCGGGATCCGCCGGGCCACGTCGTCGAGGACGCCGAGGACGCCGATCACCGGCGTCGGGTGGATCGCCTCGCGCCCGGTCTGGTTGTAGAACGAGACGTTGCCGCCGGTCACGGGGATGCCCAGCTTCTGGCACCCGTCGGCGATCCCGGTCACGGCCCGCTCGAACTGCCACATCACGTGCGGGTCCTCCGGGGACCCGAAGTTCAGGCAGTCCGAGACGGCGATCGGGGTCGCGCCGGTCACGGCGACGTTCCGGTACGCCTCGGCCAGCGCCAGCTGCGCGCCGTGATACGGGTCGAGCCGCGCGAAGCGGCCGTTGCCGTCCAAGGAGAGCGCGATGCCGACGCCGGTGCGCTCGTCGAGGCGGACCACGCCCGCGTCGTGGGGCGCGCCGAGGACGGTGTTGCCGAACACCGAGGAGTCGTACTGCTCGGTGATCCAGGACTTGTCGCACAGGTTGGGGCTGGCGGCCATGTCGAGGATGGTCTGGCGGATCTCCTCGTCGGTGGTCGGGCGCGGCAGCGTCTCGGCCCGGTCGACGGCGATGAGCGCGAGGTCGTTCGGTTCGGCGATGGGCCGGTGGTAGACCGGGCCCTCGTCGGCGAGCGACGCGGGCGGGACGTCGACCACGGTCTGGCCGTGGAAGTCCACGACCAGGCGGCCGGTGTCGGTGACCTGCCCGATCGCGGTGGCCAGCAGGCCCCAGCGGTGGGCGCGGGCGAGGACTTCCTCGGCCTTGGCGGGGTCGACGATGAGGAGCATCCGCTCCTGCGACTCCGAGGCGAGGATGTCGTGCGGTTCCATGCCCTTGGCGCGCAGTGGGACCAGTTCGAGGTCGACGTGCATGCCGCCGTCCCCGGCCGCCGCGGTCTCGCTCAGGGCACAGGTGAGCCCGGCGCCGCCGAGGTCTTGGACGCCGACGACGAGCCCGGCGTCGAACAGCTCCAGGCACACTTCGATGAGGAGCTTCTCGGTGAACGGGTCGCCGACCTGCACCGAAGGCCTGGCGTCGTCTTCGCCGGACTCGGAGAACGTGGCCGAGGCGAGCACGGAGACGCCGCCGATGCCGTCGCGGCCGGTCTTGGCGCCCAACAGGATCACCACGTTGCCGACCCCGCTGGCCTGCATCGACTGGAGGCGCGAGCGGGGCATGACGCCGACGCTCAGCGCGTTCACCAGGGGGTTCCCCTGGTAGCAGGCGTCGAAGTAGGTCTCGCCGCCGATGTTGGGCAGGCCCACGCAGTTGCCGTAGTGGCCGACGCCGTCGACCACGCCCGGGAGGACCCGGGCGGTGTCGGGGTGGTCGATGGCGCCGAACCGCAGCGAGTCCATGACCGCGATCGGGCGCGCGCCCATCGCGATGATGTCGCGGATGATGCCGCCCACGCCGGTGGCCGCGCCCTGCTTGGGCTCGACGTACGACGGGTGGTTGTGCGACTCGACCTTGAAGGTGACGGCGATGTGCTCGTCGATCGCGACCACGCCGGCGTTCTCGCCGATCCCGGCCAACAGGCGCGGGGTCTTCACGTTCTTCTCGCCGAACTGGCGCAGGTGCACGCGGCTGGACTTGTACGAGCAGTGCTCGGACCACATGATCGAGTACATCGCCAGCTCCGACTGGGTCGGGCGGCGGCCGAGGATCTCGCGGATGCGCTGGTACTCGTCCTCTTTGAGCCCCAGTTCGGCCCACGGCTGCTTCTCGTCGGGGGTCGCGTCGGCCACGCCGACGGTGTCCACCGCGGTGTCGAGTTGCCTGCTCATCGGCTCGCTCCCTCGCTGAGATGGGCCAAAACGGAGGCGATCAGCCCCAGGCCGTCGGTCGACGGCCCGGTGAGCGCCTCCACGGCGTGCTCGGGGTGGGGCATGAGGCCGACCACGTTCCCGGCCTCGTTCGACACCCCGGCGATGTCCCTCATCGACCCGTTCGGGTTGTCGAGGTAGCGGAACACGACCCGGCCCTCGCGCTCCAGCGCGTCCAGGGTCGCCTCGTCGGCCACGTAGCGGCCCTCGCCGTGCTTGGCGGGGAAGACCGTCTCGGTCCCGGCCGCGAACGCCGAGGTCCACGCCGTGCGGTCGGTCTCCACGCGCAGGCGCGCGGGCCGGTTGCGGTAGCGCAGGTGGGCGTTGCGCACCAGGGCGCCGGGCAGCAGGTGCGACTCGCACAGGACCTGGAAGCCGTTGCAGACCCCGATGACCGGCATCCCCTCGGCCGCGGCGGCCTTGACGGTGTCCATCACCTGGCTGAAGCGGGCGATGGCCCCGCAGCGCAGCGCGTCCCCGTAGGAGAACCCGCCGGGCAGCCACACGGCGTCGACGCCGTGGATCTGCGCGTCGTCGTGCCACAGCGCCACCGGCTCGGCGCCGCCCAGGTAGACCGCGCGGGCGGCGTCCCGGTCGTCGAGCGAACCGGGGAACGTGACGATCCCGATGCGCGCGCTCATGCCGCCTCGACGGCTTCGGGCTCGACGAACACGGTGAAGTTCTCGATCACGGGATTGGCCAGGAGCTGGTCGGCGATGATGCGCGACTGCTCCTCGACGTCCTGGGCGTTCTCGTCGAACTCGATCTCGACGCGCTTGCCGATCCGCACCGACGCCACATCGGTGACACCGAGTCGGGGCAGCGCCCCGAGGACGGCCTCGCCCTGGGGGTCGAGGATTTCGGACTTCAGCATCACGTCGACCACTACACGGGCCACGGTCGCACTCCTGTCGGTCACATGGACGGAACAGGCCAAGCATATTCACGCGCAACAGCCCGGACCAGCGCCGCGCTGACCGAACCGTGCCAAGTCACAGCGACTCAGAGAATCCCGCCGGGCCGGTACGCGGCCGCTTCGGGGTGCGCTTTCGCCGCCGCGGCCACTCTTTCGGCGACACGGTCGACCTGATCGCCTGCGGCGCCGGAGAATTCACCCGTATTCGCGACGAGGGCGTCCAGTCCGGCCCGGTCCAGCGGCAGCCGCGCGTCGGCGGCGAGGCGGTCGAACAGGTCGTTGGAGCGCTGGCCTTCCTCGCGCATGGCGCGGGCGACGGCGACGGCGTGCTCCTTGATGGCCTCGTGGGCGTCCTCTCTTCCGGCGCCCTGCTTGACGGCCTCCATGAGGACCTTCGTGGAGGTCAGGAACGGCAGGTAGCGGTCGAGTTCGGCGCCGATCACGGCCGGGTAGGCCCCGAAGTTGTCGAGCACGGTGAGGAACGTCTCATAGAGGCCGTCGACAGCGTAGCAGAGGTCGGGGAGCGCGACGCGCCGGACCACCGAGCAGGACACGTCCCCCTCGTTCCACTGGTCCCCCGCGAGCTCGCCGAGCATCGCGGCGTACCCGCGGGCGACGACCGCGAGGCCGTTCACGCGTTCGGAGGAACGGGTGTTCATCTTGTGCGGCATGGCCGAAGAGCCGACTTGGCCGGGCATGAAGCCCTCGGTGGCGAGCTCGGCCCCGGCCATGAGCCGGATCGTGAGCGCCGCGCTGGAGGGGGCGGCGACGGCCTGGACGAGCGCGGTGCCGGTCTCGTAGTCGAGCGAGCGCGGGTAGACCTGCCCGACCGAGTCCATGACGCGTTCGAACCCGAGGTGGGCGGCCACGCGCCGTTCGAGCTCGGCGAGTTTCGCGGTGTCGCCGTCGAACAGGTCGAGCATGTCCTGGGCGGTCCCGACCGGGCCCTTGATGCCCCGCAGCGGATACCGCTTGAGCAGGTCCTCGATCCGGTCGTACGCGGCCAGGAGCTCCTCGGCCCAGGTCGCGAAGCGCTTCCCGAGGGTCGTGGCCTGCGCCGGGACGTTGTGGCTGCGGCCGGTCATGACGGTGTCGCGGTACTGCTCGGCGCGGGCGGCCAGGCGCACCAGCGCGGCCACGATGCGGCCCCGGACGAGTTCGAGCGACTGGCGGACCTGCATCTGCTCGACGTTCTCGGTGAGGTCGCGGCTGGTCATGCCCTTGTGGATGTGCTGGTGCCCCGCGAGGTCCGAGAACTCCTCGATCCGCGCCTTCACGTCGTGTTTCGTGACACGTTCGCGCTCGGTGATCGAGTCGAGGTCGACCTGGTCGATCACGCGCTCGTACGCGTCGATCACCCCGTCGGGGACGGTCACGCCGAGCTCGTGCTGGGCGCGGAGCACCGCGACCCACAGGCGCCTTTCGGCCTTGATCTTGCCGACGGGGTCCCAGATGTCGCGCATCGGCGCGGAGGCGTAACGCTCGGCGAGCACATTCGCAGTCACGCGGCCAATCATGGCACTTCTCACTGTGCGGTCGCGCGCTTCATGCTCCCGAGTAGCGGGAACCACTCGGCGTGGCGGTTAACCAGCACGTATCCGCCCCGTAAACTGGCGGAGTGCGAGTACTCCTGATCGGCTCCGGCGGCCGCGAGCACGCCCTCGCGGCGGCCCTGGCCGAGGACGAATCCGTCACCAAACTCATCTGCGCCCCCGGGAACCCCGGCATGGCCTCACTGGGCGAGTGCGTCCCGGTGAACCAGACCGACCCCGCGGCCGTCGCCTCCCTCGCGGTCACCGCCGCGGCCGACCTCGTCATCGTCGGCCCCGAGGCCCCGCTGGTCGCGGGCGTCGCCGACGCGGTCCGCGCGAAGGGCATCCCCGTGTACGGGCCCAGCGGCGCCGCGGCCCGGATCGAGGGCTCCAAGGCCTTCGCGAAGGAGATCATGGCCGCCGCGGGCGTGCCCACCGCCGCCGCGCGGGCCTGCAAGACCCGCGAGGAGGCCGAGGCCGCGCTCGACGAGTTCGGCGCGCCCTACGTCGTCAAGGACGACGGCCTCGCCGCCGGCAAGGGCGTCGTGGTCACCGAGGACCGCGCCCAGGCCCTCGCCCACGCCCTCGAATGCGACCGGGTCGTCATCGAGGAGTACCTCGACGGCCCCGAGGTCTCCCTGTTCGTCATCTCCGACGGCCACACCGCGAAGGCCATGCTCCCCGCGCAGGACTTCAAGCGCATCGGCGACGGCGGCACCGGCCCCAACACCGGCGGCATGGGCGCGTACAGCCCCCTCCCGTGGGCCCCCGACGACCTCGTCGCCGAGATCATGGAACGCGTCGCCGAACCCACCCTCGCCGAACTCGCCGGGCGCGGCATCCCGTTCGTGGGCACCCTCTACTGCGGCCTGGCCCTGACCGCCAAGGGCCTCAAAGTAGTCGAGTTCAACGCCCGCTTCGGCGACCCGGAGATCCAGGCGGTGCTCGCGCTCCTGGAGACCCCCCTGGGCACGCTCCTCCACTCGGCGGCCACCGGCAAACTCGCCGAATTCGGCCCGCTGTGGTGGCGCGAAGGCGCCGCCGTGTGCGTCGTGGTCGCCAACGAGGGCTACCCGGGCACCACGGTCACCGGCCGCCCCCTCTACGGCGCCGACGCCGACGGCGTCCTCCACGCCGGCACCGCCCTCGACGCCACCGGCCAACTCATCGCCACCGGCGGCCGAGTCCTCGGCTGCGTTGGCACCGGCCCCTCAGTGGCAGCGGCCCGCCAAGAGGCCTACTCGATAGCCGAAGGCATCAAACTCGAAGGCGCCTACCACCGAACCGACATCGCCGCGAACATCTAAGCGAACGAAGAAGGCCGCGAACCCGGTTGGGTTCGCGGCCTCCTTCGTGCCTACAGGCCCTCTCGGATCGAGGGGCAGGACATGCATCTGGGGCCTCCTCGGCCGGAGCCGAGTTCGGAGCCGGGGATGGTGAGGACTTTGACGCCGGCCCTTTCGAGGCGGGCGTTGGTGACCGTGTTGCGTTCGTAGGCGACCGCGACGCCGGGGGCGAGGGCGAGGGTGTTGTTGCCGTCGTCCCATTGCTCGCGTTCGGCGGTGACCACGTCGCGTTCGCCGGTGTGGATGATCTCGATCCGCTCGACGCCGATCGCTTCGGCCGCGGCGTCGAGGAAGCGCCTGGGGCCCTTGACGTCGAGGGACTCGCCGTTGTCGGCGCTGGTGAGCGTGTACGCCTCCAGGCGCTGCGCGGCGGGCGCGTAGATGACCATGCGGGAGCGGTCGACCATGGTGCAGACCGTGTCCAGGTGCATCGTGGCGCGGCGCTGCGCGATCGGGACGGCCAGGACCGTGCGAATCGTGCCGCGCTCGAAGGCCTTGCGCGCCAGGCGTTCGACGCCCGCGGGAGTGGTCCGCTCGCCGACCCCGACCGCGAGGACGCCGGGGGCGAGGGCGAGCACGTCGCCGCCTTCGAGGTGTTCGAGCGACGGGTCGTAGATCTTCGGGACGTCGGCGAAGCGCGGGTGGTGGTGGTAGATGATCCCCGTCAGCGTGGTCTCGCGGCGGCGCGCGGGCATCGCGAGGCTGGTCACGGCCACCGCGTCGCCGATCCACACCGAGGAGTCGCGCGTGAACATCATGTTCGGGAGCGGGTCGATCACGAACTCGGTGGGGCGCATCATCCTGTGCCGCAGGCTCTGCGAGGACCCGAACTCCTCCTTGGTGAGCCCCTCGACCAGGACCGCGGCGAGCCGCTCGGGGCTCAGGTCGGCCAGGTGCGCGGCGAGCTCGCGGTGCAGCGTGTGACCCAATCTCGGGTCGGCGGTGACCGAGACGGTGACCGCCTCGCGGGCCTCGGCCCGCTCGAAGCACTCGGCGAGCAGGGAGTTCACGTAAAAGACCTCGACGCCGTGGTCGAGGAGGACCCGCGCGAACTCGTCGTGCTCCTCTTGCGCGCGTTCGACCCACGGGAGCCCGTCGAACAGCAGCGCACCGGTGTTGCGCGGGGTCAGGCGGCGCAGTTCGCCGCCGGGCCGATGGAGCATGACACTGCGAAGGCGGCCCACTTCGGAGTCGACTCCGTACACGGGCGCGTCGTTGGCACTCATGACCTGAGGGTAGACGCGCGGAGGATGAAGATCAACTTATCTCTGTTAACGTTGAGGGACTGTGCGTGACGCCAACCCCCGGGACGCCCAATTGACACAGCTCGAACTCGTGATCCCGCTCCGCGCCAACGCGCCTGGGCCCGACGGCCGCAGGCTCGACCCGGCGCTGTCCACCTGGCGCACCGCCGTGGCCGCGAGCGCCGACGCCTGTCTGCTGCTCTCGGCCGACACCCGGATCGTGGCGATCTCCCGCGCGGCCCGGTACGTGCTCGGGTTCTCCGCCGAGGTCGAGGTGTCGATGCCGCGCTTTCTCGATGCGGGCCTTCGGTTCCTGGACTTCACGGCCGGCGCGCATCCGCTCGTGGACGCCGAGCTCGCGCGCCTCGCCCCGGTGCAGGCCCTCCAGACCGACGCGCTGGAGCGCAGCCTCATCCGCATCGAACTCCAAGGCGTGCACCGCACCTTCGACGTGACGGCCTCCCCGCTCCACTCCCCGCCGCGCCTGGACGCGGTGGGCGCGCTGGCGTTCCTCAACCCGATGGGCCCGACTTGAGCGCGTGAATCCCACTCACAAAAAAGGGCATGTCGGACCCTGGGAGTATTTTTAAATCAGGGGGCCCCTAAGGGACATATCCGATATTTCGGGAATGCGGTGATTCAATCGTTCGGATTGAGGTCGTAGATGATCGCCGACTCGGTGCGTTCGACGTCCACCCCGAACGGTTCGGCCTCGGTGTCCAGGCCCGCCCAGTCGGTGCCGGGAAGCTGGCCCGGGAGGACCACCACCGTCTCGATCCCCGCCTCGCGCAGCGAGTCCAGCGCCGCGTCGTCGGGGAAGCCCATCGACATCGAGCGGATCCCGGTGAGCTCCAACGGGGTGAACGCGGCGCTGCCGTTCGCGGTCTCCACGAAACCGTCGAGCGTCCAGAACTGGACCTTCGTGTCGCCCCCGCCCGAAGGCAGGAACAGCACCGGGCCTTCGAGCTCCGACATCGCCACCGGCGCCTCCGGCGGCGCCCAGTTCTCCTCGACCGGGACGCCTTCGGCCAGGATCGGGATGAGCGGCAGGAACAGAAGAGCATGGACGCGCCGCGGCGCGCGGACCCGCAGCCGCTTGTCCACTCTGGACTCGTGTGCGACCCGGTCGGCCTCGTCGGCGATCTGGCTGAGCGTCCCGGCGGCGAGGATCGCCAGCAGGATCGTCATGTACAGCACCAGCCGCCCCGGCGTGCGGATCGCGTCGAACCCGGGCGCGTAGTCGTAGAGCAGCCGCCACGCCCAATCGCCGTCGTCGAGGAAGTTCGGCCCCATCGCCAGCGCGAACAGCACGCCGGTGCCGAGCGCGAGCCAGATCCGCTGCCAGCGGCTCCAGCACGACCACATCAGGCCGGCGACGGCCAAGGCCAGCAACGTGAATCCGACGAGGAGCGTCTGCTCGGGCGGCCAGGTCAGTTCGGCGCGGGCGGCCTCGTGGGCGGTGCCCCACAGGCGCGACTCCTCGGGCGCGATAATGAAGCTCTGCCAGGTGGGGCTGAACCAGCGCACGTACTCGTAGTCGCGCACGGTCTCGGGATGGGCGTTGGCGACCGCGGCGTGCTTGTCGGCGATCCACAGCACCCCGAGGCTGAAGACGGTGCCGCCCAGGCCGTTCGCGGCGAGGGTCTGCCAGCGCAGGGCCGGTCGGCGCACGAGCCAGATGCAGCCGACCACGACGCCGATCGCGAGCAGCACGTACACGAACGTGAGGCCGAGGGCGACGCCGATCGCGAACTGCCACAGGGCCACGAGCCATCCGGCGATGATCCAGCCGGGCCGTTGGCGTTCGGGTTTGAAGCCGTGGCGCATGGACCAGCCGTGGCCGCGCGCGAGCATCGCCAGGGCGAGGACGATGCCGCCGGAGGACAGCACGTTGAGGTGTCCGAGGTGGGCGAGTTTCCAAGGGGCGTAGGCGAACGCGGCGGCGCCGACGGCGGAGGCGGCGACGCGGGCGCCGAGTTGGCGCAGGAGGGCGTACATGCCGAGGAACGCGAGGGCGAAGGAGCCGATGAACAGCAGGTTGTAGACGACCAGGACGCGGGTGGCGTCGGTGGCCAGCAGCGCGGCGGGCGCGAAGCCGAGGAGGGTGTCGGTGAACAGCAGCGAGTCGGTGGCGGGCCAGAAGGTGTTGGTGTCCCAGATGCCGCCGGGGTCGGTGCGCAGCGCTTCGGAGAGCCAGCCGAGCGTGTAGGCCTGGAGGAGCGGGTCGCCGAGGTCGTGCGGGATGACCTGGTGGAGTTGCCCCGCCAGCGGCCAGGTCATGGCGACGGCGAGCAGGATGCTGACGAGGGTGGCGATGGTCCATTCGCTGCGGGCGCCTCGGGCGAGGCGGCGGCCGGTGCGGCGGAGCCTGCCTGCGGGCGCTCGGTCCTCGGCGGGGGCGTCGCCGGTCTCGGCGAAGCGCTGCCAGCGTTCGTGGTCCGCTTCCGGGGCTTCGGTGGCGCTGGGGGCCGCGGCCTGGGGCCGGGGCCCTTCGCCGGATTCGGACTCAAGTGTGGACATGGGGTTCCCGCGGTCTCGCTCGGTGCTGTCAGCCACATCCTACGGACGGTCGCCTACCCCGACTCGCCCGCATGTGAATCGTCCGGGGCGCGGACCGTCACCTTTTCGGCTTCGGCTCGTTGAAAGTGGTTGAGACCTGATTCCCGTTGACGATCGGGTCGGCATTCTGTCATCGCGGCACTTGGAGAGACGTAGGCATGGGAAGACACACCTCGAAGCTGGGTCAGCAGTCACGGGCTCAGACGCGTCGTCCTCTGCCGTATCCGGTGAACGACGGCCGGGTGGCGCCGAGGATCCAGGAGGCGGTCGAGCGTCGGGCGCATCGGCGCCGGACCCGGTTGGCGGCGTTCTCGGCGGCGTCGATGCTGGCGCTGGGCGGCGCGGCCGCCGGGGTGAGCATGGCCACGGCCGACGAGCAGGAGTCCGGCCGCGGCGGCGAGGTCGTCTTCAGCGGCGACTGCGGGGTGCTGGGTCTGGTGTCGGCCACGTCGAGTCCGGACTCGTCCGAGGTCACGGTCGAGCAGGGCTCGCAGGTGCGCTACCGCAACGATCTGGGCACTGACGCGAAGCTGCATGTGGGCGACGAGGTGTACGAGATCGGCAAGGGCGCCACGCAGGTGTTCGTGATGAACCGCTCGGCCGAGGTGGCGATGGTCCCCTCGTGCGCGGGCCTGTTCGCCGAGTACAAGTCGGCGCAGGTGAACGTGGTGGAGGCGCAGTCCGAGGAAGCCCCGGTCGAGGACCGCGAGGACTCGGAGACTGACGTGCGGACGCTCCCGGCCCCTGACTCCGATGAGGGCCGGGACTCCTCTTCGTCGTCGTCCACCGAGGGCGGGTCGCAGTCGCAGCCTGATGCGTATGATGCCGCGGGCCAGCAGGGTCCCGAGGGTGAGGACGGGGCCGAGGCGGAGGCCGAGGAGCCCGATGCCGAAGAGACCGAAGAGGTGAACGCGTTCGGGCCGCCCCCGGGTCAGGACACTGACGCGGCGGCTGACGACTCGGCCGTGTCTGACGAGGTCGTGGCGGTGGACCCGAAGGCCGTGGCCGACGGGGCGAACGGGCTGTTGGCCCTGGTCGCGATCATCTGTCTGGTGGGTGTGGCGGCCGCGGTGGCCCGCACCCTGTTGAAGCAGCGGGTGACGGCGTGATCGCCGTCGCCGCGCAGGCCCCGGCGCCGCAGGCGGCCGTCTCGGCCGGTCCCGTGCACCACTCCCCGGCCTGGCCGGGCGGGCGGGTGCGGAACCGGCGCGAGCGGCAGCGGGCGGCCCGGTGTCTCACCGGGCCCGATCCGGCTCGTACCGCGCGTTGGTCGCGGCGCAGGCCGGAGGGGAACGGCACGGTGGAGTCTCCGTGAGGCACTGCGGCTCGGGCGAACGTCGATGGTCAATTCCTCCCCAGGTCCCACCGCGAACGTCCGGACCAGTGCCTCACGGCCCCACCGAGACATGAATCACTGAGCGAAGCGTCCGTCACCGGCGGGCGCTTCGCCGTTTGCCGGGCCCGCCGCGCCGAGGCACGATGGGGCGGCAGGGGCGTTCGGGGCGACCGGACCTCCACCGATGCGCAATCGTTGCGAAACTCTCGAATGCACCTGCTTGTGAAGGCGACTGCACCTGCTTTAGCGTGGGCCGCAGCAACGCTTCCGCTCCCCCCCATCGCGTGACAGTCAGGTTCCCTCTGTGTCTGCAAAACCCGCCTCGCGGCGGCTCTGGCCCTTCATCGCCGTGCCCGCCTTCGCCGTGCTCGTCGCGGCCGTGATCTACATCGGCCCGTTCTCAGGCGACGCCGGCGGTTCCGGCGGTTCTGTCGACGTGCCGTCCAAGGACGCCCAGGCCGCCGACGACTCCGCGCTCCAGCCGTCCGAGGAGCAGTTGCACGAGGCCGCGCAGGCCCAGTTGCAGGCCGCGCTGGACCAGGCCGTGGACGATTATCTGGCCGAACTGGACGACGAGAACTTCTACGCTTCGATCGCGGTGGACGACGGGACGTTCCGGCTCGACTACGAGGGCGAGGTGCAGTACGACACGGCCTCGGTGGTCAAGGTCGAGATCCTCGCGATGGTGCTGGAGGAGTACGGGACCCTCGACCAGGTGCCGGGCTGGCTGCTCGACCGGGCCGAGCTGATGATCCGCAACTCCGACAACGACGCGACCAACGACATGCTCTACGGCGGCACGTTCGACGACGGGCACGACGCGATCGCCCAGGCCCACATCGACTACGAGCTGGCCGCCACCAACCCGCACGAGACCGAGCGGTGGGGCATGACCCAGTCCACCGCCGTCGACCAGCTGCGGGTGCTTGAGCTCACGCTGTTCGAGGAGGGCGGGGTGCTCGACGCCGAGCAGGTCGAGTACGCGCGCTCGCTCATGGGCGACCTGGCCCCGAACCAGCAGTGGGGCGTCTCCGCGGCGGCGCTGGAGGACGAGTCGGTGTGGATGAAGAACGGGTGGGACACCCGCGACTTCCTCGGCGGCGAATGGGTCGTGAACTCGATCGGTGTCGTCGCCGGGGACACCGAGCGCCCGATCGAACTGGCGATCTTCACCGGCGGTTCGGCCTCCGATACCGAGGGCATCGAGCGGGTCGAGGAGCTCGCCGAGATCGTGCGCGGCGTCATCGACATCGACCCTTACGCTTAGCTCACCCGAATCACATAGGATATATCCTATACGATTTAGGGGCGAGTGCACCCGATCGGAGATGGGGCCCGGGTTGAGTGACAATCGTGGCATGAGCGAACTCGTCACCGCCCTGAAGAGCGCGGGCCTCGCGCCGGTGCTCGACGCCGACGTGCTGGCAGCGCACGCGGTCGACCACGCCGGGCTCGTCCCGGCCGGGAAGGCCGCGGCACTGGTGCGGGCGCGTTCGACCGACGAGGTGAGCGCCGCGGTGCAGGTCGCCGCCGAGTTCGGCGTTCCCGTAGTGCCGCAAGGGGCCCGGACCGGCCTGGCCGGGGCGGCCACCGCCGTGGACGGCGCGCTGCTGCTCGACCTCTCGCAGATGGACCGCATCCTCTCGATCGACCCGGTCAACCGCGTCGCGGTGTGCCAGCCCGGGGTCCTCAACGCCGCGATCTCCGAGGCCGCCAAGGAGTTCGGGCTGCGCTACAGCCCCGACCCCGGGTCCTGGCAGATCTCCACGATCGGCGGGAACATCGCCACCGGTGCGGGCGGCATGTGCTGCGTCAAGTACGGCACCACCCCCGAATACGTGCTGGGCCTGGAAGTCGTGCTCGCCTCCGGCGAGGTGATGCGCTGCGGGCGCACCACCGCGAAGGGCGTGGCCGGGTACGACCTGGTGCGATTGTTCTGCGGTTCCGAAGGGACCCTGGGGATCATCACCGAGGCCACCCTGAAGCTCTCGCCGATCCCGGCCGAGCGGCTCACGCTCGCCGCGGTCTTCGACACCACCGCCGACGCCGGGAGGGCCGTCACCGCGATCATGGCCTCCGGCGCCCAGCCGAGCCTGCTCGAACTCATCGACAACACCCACCTGCGGGCCCTGGAAGCCCTGCGCCCCATGGGGCTCCCGACCGAGGCGGCCGCGCTGCTGCTGGCCGCCGCCGACGCGAACCCGGCCGCCGAGCTGGTCGCGATCGAACGGCTCTGCGTCGAGTCCGGTGCGGCCGAGGTCTTCCGCGCCACCGACGCCGAGGAGGCCGACGCGCTCCTCGAATCGCGGCGCAGCGCCTACCACGCGATGGAGAAGCTGGGGACCGTGCTCGTGGACGACGTGGCCGTGCCGCGCTCGCGCCTGGCCGAGGCGCTCGACGCCGTGCAGGCCACCGCCGAGCGGCACGGCGTGGTCATCGGCGTCATCGCCCATGCCGGCGACGGGAACCTGCACCCGAACATCATCGTCCACCCCGAGGACCCCGATTCCCTGGCGGCCGGGCGGGCCGCGTTCGACGAGATCCTGGAGACCGCGCTCGCGATGGGCGGCACCATCACCGGCGAGCACGGCGTCGGGTTGCTCAAACGCGATTGGCTCGTGAAGGAACTCGACCCGGTCAACCTGGCCGTGCAGCGCCGGTTGAAAGACGCGCTCGACCCACTCGGGATTCTCAACCCCGGGAAGGTCCTGCGGCGCTGAACCATTGCACCCGAATCGCATCGCCGCAGGCCGCAGCGAGTGCGGAACCGAGTCGGGTTGCGAGAGAGGCCGATGAGACCGCGATGCGGATTCGTGTCGGTCCTGTGACACGTTAATGGGGCCGCAGCGCTTGCCCATTCGCTGCGGCCCCGATAAAGTGGAGGAGCTCCACTTTTCATTGGCACCAGTAGGGCTGTGCCCGATTGCCCTTACTGGTTTGTGCCCCCGGATTGTTCCGTGCCTCCCGGATGACTGCCCATGTCCGTCCGTTCGGCTTGTCGGCGTGACCGGAACAATCATTACTATGAGGACCGTCTCTGAACGTGGCCTGTGCCGAGCCTGGGAAGAACCTGGGAATCGATGCCGAACCGTTACGAAGGAACCTCGAAGCCCGCGAGTTTGTCCAGCTCAGCGGTGATGTCGGCCCGCTGCGCCACCGGTTCCCCGTCGATCTGGGTGATGAAGGCCACACCTCGAACGGAGGAGCTCAGCCACGCGGCCTCCGCGTTCTTCAACTCCCCCAACGGGATCAGCTTCTCGGCGGTCTTCAGTCCCGCCTTCGGCGCCTGCTCCAGCAGGTGCGCGCTGGTCGTCCCGGGGAGGATGCCCGCCGAGGTCGAGGTGGTGCAGAGCGTGTCGCCCTCCAGCCACAGGAGCGAGGAGGTCGGGCCTTCGAGCGCGAACCCGTCGGCCGAGACCCACAGGGCGTCGTCGGCGCCTTGGGTCTTGGCCCAGCGGGTCACGGCCATCATCGACGCGTAGGAGAGTGCCTTGACCCCGCCTAGGAGCCACGGGGCTTCCCCCCGCGCATCGGCATTCACCCCCAGGGTCGCCGTGGCGATCTTGAGGCCGTCGCGGCGCGGGAGGACGCGTTCGAGCGGGACCGGGTCGACGGTGGCGTAGACGGTGGGCGGGCCCCCGTGCTCGCGCCCGCGGGTCGCGACCAGGCGCAGGGCCCCTTCGCCTTCGCCGCGCTCGCGCCAGGCCACGAGGGCCTGCTCGGCGAGCTCGGCGAGCTCGGCCTTGGCGGGAAGCTCGAACTCCATGCGGCGCGCGGAGTTCGCCATGCGGTCGAGGTGTTCGGAGAGCAGGAACGCCTGACCGGCGCGGACGTTGATCGTCTCGAAGACGCCGTCGCCCCGGAGGACCCCGAGATCGTCGGCGCACAGGAGCGGCGCGTCCGAGTCGACGACGCCGCGGTGCAGTACTGCGGTTACAAGTGCCATGGCCTCATTCTGCCCCCGCCGGGGCGGAGCCTTGGGTGGGCGGGTGGGACGTCCATCCCAAACCCCCGCCCACCCAAGGGGAAAAGGAAGGACCGTCTGCCGAAATCCTGCCGCCTGGGTACGACAAGAATCGGGGTCCGGCGCCGATATGTCACCCGAACGTGTCAAAGGGCCGCGCGTGACCGGGTGGGGTCGCGGTGGGGGCGTCGGCGGAGACCGGCGCAGTACCATGCAGCTATGCCCACCGAAGCCGAGGCCGAGACCGAGTTGGCGGCGGTGCTGCGCGCCAAAGGGCTGCGCATGACCGCGCAGCGCCAGCTCGTGCTGGAAGCGGTCCGCTCGCTCGGGCACGCGACCCCCGAGCAGATCCACGAGCGCATCCGCGGCCAGGTCGAAGGCGTGAACATCACCACCGTCTACCGCACCCTCGACCTGCTCGAAGAGCTCCAGCTCGTCTCGCACACCCACCTCTCCCACGGCGCCCCCACCTACCACCTGTCCGGCGACAGAGGCCACGCCCACCTGGTGTGCCACCGCTGCGGCCGGATCACCGAAGTCGAACCGTCGCTGTTCGCGAACGCGCGCAAGGAGGTCGCCGACACCACGGGTTTCGTGATGGACGTCGGCCACGTCGCGGTGTTCGGGACCTGCGCCGAATGCCAGGAGAAGCACGCATGACCACGCCGTCCGACGACACCGCCACACCGTCCCCGCTGTTGTCCCTGCCCGGGGCCGTGGCCACCACGCCCTCCGCGATCGCGACCGGACGCACCGCCTGGCACTACGGCGGCCCGCTCACCGAGCAGCGCGCCGCGGTCCAGCAGGGGACCGCGGTCTTCGACCGCTCTGACCGAGACCTCATCACGGTGACCGGCGAACCGCGCCTGACCTGGCTCCACTCGCTCACCACCCAGCACCTCACCAGCCTCAAGCCCCACCAGGGCACCGAAACGCTCATCCTCTCCCCCACCGGCCGCGTCGAGCACCACATGAACGTCTACGACGACGGCGAGACCACCTGGCTCGACACCGAGCCCGGCCGTGGCGAGGCGCTGCTGAAGTACCTCCAGATGATGAAGTTCCGCACGGAAGTCGACATCGAGGACGCCTCCGCCGATTGGGCGCTGTTCACCTGGACCTTCGGCGAGTCTCTCGAAGACGCCGAACCGACGGTGCAGCCGGTGCCACCGGCGAAGTTCGTGCAGCAGGAGCTGCTTCCAGTGCCCACGGCCGTGTATCCGGGCGCTCCGCTCGACGCTGCCCCGGGCTGGACCCGGCGAACCGACGCGCTCGGCGTCCGCACCTACGACGTGCTTGAACCACGCGAGGTGTTCGCCGAAGACTTCGCGAACGTCACCCCGGCTGAAAAGGGCCTAGCCGGAACCTGGGCGTTCGACGCGCTTCGAGTGGCCGCCGGGGTGCCGAGGTTCGGAATCGACACCGACGAAAAGACCGTCCCGCACGAAGTCCCGCACTGGCTCTCGCGAGCGGTGCACTTCAACAAGGGCTGCTACCGCGGCCAGGAGACCGTGGCGAAGGTCCACCACCTCGGCCAGTCGCCGCGTCGCCTCGTCATGCTCCACCTCGACGGCTCCGACGAGCACCCGCCCGCCACCGGTACCCCGGTGACCTTGGACGGCAAGGAGATCGGGTTCATCGGCACCGCCGTCCAGCACTACGAGGACGGCCAGATCGCCCTCGCCGTGCTCAAACGCTCGGTCGCCCAGAACCAAGAAGCGAAGTTCCTTGTGGACGGTCAGTCCGCGTCGTTCTAGCCCGCGTGACCGAGGCGTCTGTTCGGCGCCGATCAGGCACGCCGCCTCGGCGGCGGGGATAGTCTCCGCGGTATGAGTGCTTCCTACCGCGGCGGCGAACCCGTCGCCGAAATCCTCAGGTCCGGCTTCGCCGAGAGCTTCCACCGAGGCAGCGTGGCCGTCACCGACACCGCCGGGGAGCTCGTCGCCTCCATCGGCGACACCGCCGCCCCGGTCTTCCCCCGCTCCTCCAACAAGCCCATGCAGGCCGTGGCGATGCTCCGCGCCGGATGGGAGCCCGCGAGCGAGGCCGACCTGGCCATCAGTGCGGCGAGCCACCGGGGCGAGGCGGTCCACGTCGAACGCGCCCGCTCCGTGCTCGCCCACGCCGGGCTCGGCGAGGACCGGCTGCAATGCCCGCCCGACCTCCCCGGCGACCAGGCCGCCCGCCGCGACGTGATCGCCGCCGGAGGCCACCCGAGCCGGATCTACATGAACTGCTCGGGCAAGCACTCAGGGATGCTCGCGGCCTGCGCCGCCGCCGGCTGGGACCCGGACACCTACCGCGACCCGGCCCACCCGCTCCAGCGGCTCATCACCGCCACCGTCGAAGAGCTCACCGGCGAGACCGTGGGCGCGGTCGGCGTCGACGGCTGCGGCGCGCCGGTCCTGGCCGTGTCCCTGCACGGCATCGCCCGCGCGTTCGCCCGCCTGGTGGCCGCCCCCGAGGGCACCCCCGAGCGCCGCGTCGCCGACGCGATGCGCGCCAACCCGATCCTCATCGACGGCACGTCGGGAGCCGACCACCGCGGCATGACCGCCCTGCCGGGCCTGCTCGCCAAGGGCGGCGCCGAAGGCGTCCACGTGATCGCCTTCCCCGGATCGGGCGCGGTGGCCGTCAAGATCGACGACGGCGCGGGCCGGGCCTCCATGCCCGTGGCGATCCGCGCCCTGGTGCGCCACACCGGCCTGGCGATCCCCGAGAGCGCCAAAGCCGAGGTCGACGCGCTCGTAGCGCCCGAGGTCCTCGGCGGCGGCCAGCCCGTGGGCCGCCTGCGCACCCTCCTGTGAGTGGCGCGCGACTCAAAGGGGCCAATACCCCGTGGCGTGCCAAAGACCAGCCAGGGTAATATCGTCGCGTCGTAAGTACTGACACTCGCGCGAGTGGCGGAATGGCAGACGCGCTGGCTTCAGGTGCCAGTGTCCGAAAGGACGTGGGGGTTCAAGTCCCCCCTCGCGCACCGACGAAGGGCTCCGGAAACGGGGCCCTTTTTCGTGCCCGCGAACGCTCGGCCGAACACGGCGAGGACGGCATGGTCGCCTATATTCGGATCGTCCTCGACCACGCCGTCGGGGCTGCGCGCCGCGAGCGGGAACAGCCCCGGAAGCGTTCGCGTTAGGCTCGGAGTAGAGGAAACGGGAGCGCCTTCGCGGTGCCCCGAGGACGCCAGGACACTCGACAGGACAGTGGGGTCACGCCGACCATGAGCGAAGCGAACACCGAGCAGGACGGGTACGAGGAGCGGGAGTCCGAGGACCAGCCCGTCATCCTCGACGCCGAGGGCAACCCGGTCACCTCTGAGGACGCCCCGGCCGAGGACGAGGCCTACGAGTCCGACCCGACCAAGCTCGTCTCCGAACCGGCCAAGGTCATGCGCGTCGGCTCGATGATCAAGCAGCTGCTCGAAGAGGTCCGCGCCGCCGACCTCGACGACAAGGGCCGCCAGCGCCTCCGCGACATCCACCAGCGTTCGATCGCCGAGCTGGAGACTGGCCTGGCGCCGGAGCTGCGCGACGAGCTGGAGCGGCTCTCGCTGCCGTTCAGCGCCGACGAGATCCCCACCGAGGCGGAGCTGCGCATCGCGCAGGCCCAGCTCGTGGGCTGGCTGGAGGGCCTGTTCCACGGCATCCAGGCGGCGCTGGTGGCGCAGCAGATGGCCGCGCGGTTGCAGCTCGACCAGATGCGGGGCGGGGAGCTCAAGGCCCTGCCCGCCGGGAGCGAGGAGCTTCCGCCGCAGCTGAGGGCCGTGATGGCCGAGCGGGCGGCGCGCGGTGACGATCGCGACCACCATCCCGGCCAGTACTTGTAGAGCTGGAAGATGGCTTAGACTCGGCCCTGCCTTCCTGGCGGGGCCGCGCTCGTCTCCCGGCGAGGGCCGCAGGGCTCGCGGGTTTCGCCAGGAGCGGTTCGCGAGCCATAATTGGCCCGTAACGACCCTCCCGCCGCCGGGGTGAGACCACTGGAGAGCTGAACACGGTGCTGTACAAGACGTTGCAATGGACGGCCGCTCCGACCATCAAACTCATCTACAGGCCGTGGATCGACGGGAAAGAGAACATTCCCGAGACCGGCCCGGTGATTCTGGCGTCGAACCACCTCTCCGTGGCCGACCACTACTTCCTGGGTCTGACGACCAAGCGGCACATCGCCACGATGGCGAAGATCGAGTACTTCACCGGCGCGGGCGTCAAGGGCAAGATCATCTCCTCCACGGTCAAGGCCTTGGGCCAGGTGGCCGTGGACCGCTCGGGCGGGCGCAAGAGCGCTTCGGCCCTGGAGCCGTCCTTGGAGGTGCTGGAGGAGGGCCGGGTGTTCGCGATCTTCCCGGAGGGGACGCGTTCGCCCGACGGGCGGTTGTACCGCGGCAAACCGGGGGTGGCGCGGTTGGCGCTGGCCTCGGGTGCGCCGGTGGTGCCGATCGGGTTGATCGGCACGGAGAAGGTGCTGCCGATCGGCGAGTCGCGCCCGCGTGTGGCCCCGGTGGGGGTGCGGGTGGGCAAGCCGCTCGATTTCACGCGGTACAAGGGCCTGGAGAACGACCGGGTGGTGATCCGGGCGGTCACCGACGAGGTGATGGACGCGATCCGGCGCCTGACCGGTCAGGAGTACGTGGACAAGTACGCGAAGCGGAACGCCGCGGGCAAGGACAAGGACGGCGAGGACTAGCTCGACTGCGCGGCGGTCGGGGTTTCGGTCGCACCTGTCGGGCTTTCGCCGGGCGTGAGCCCGGTCGGGGTCTCGGTCACGCTTTCGCTCGGGGTGCCTGTCGGTGTCGCCGAGGGCGTCTCGGTCTGGGCCGCGGTGTCGGGCCCGGTGGGCAGGTCCTCGATGTCGGTGACGTACACGTCCCAGATCTCGACGGGGGCCTGCGGGGGCCCGTCGGATTCGACGGTCTCCGAGAGCGCGGCGATCTGGTCGAGGACTTCGTAGCCGTCGACGATGCCGCCGATGACGCTGACCCCGGCGGTGGGGATCGCGGCGCCGCGGATGAGCGCGAAGGCCGCTCCGGCGCGGCCGCGGTCGTCGGTGACCAGGGCGAGGACGTCGGCGACGTCGTTGCCGGCCATGCCGGTCTCGGCCTGGAAGCGCCAGCCGGGGCCGAAGGTCGCGTCGGATTCAGGGTCGGAATCGGACGCGGGGCTGCCGCAGCGCAGGATCGCGGTGGGGTCGATCGCCTGCGTGGTGAGGCGGTCGCACGCGTGGGAGTAGTAGAAACCGGTCTCGGCCAGGTGTGTGAACGCGGTGACGCTGCACGGGGCGAGGTCGCCCCAGAGCATCACGGTGATGTCGCCGTAGTTGGTCTGCACGACCGCGAGGGACCGCTCGGGGGGCGTGCCGGGGCTCATGGGGTCGGCGCCTTCGCCCGCGTCGTCGGCTTCGGTGATGTGGCATTGGCTGGAGATGATCTCGCCGTCGTGGGCGGCCTGGCCGCCTTCGTCGCGGAAAGCGAGCCAGGTGACCGCCGCGACCGACCCGGTGGTGAGCAGGACCGCGCCGAGTCCGGCCAGGCCCCGTTTCCAGCCGCCGCTGCGTTGCCAGGGGGGTGTGCCGCGGAAGGGGTTCTCGCCTACTGGCTCGTCGTGGGCCGGGGGGCGGGCGCGGCTGGGCTCCATGACTGAGCATCGTACGGTGCGTCGGCTCGCGCGAGATAGGCGTATCCGAGGCAGACGAGGGCGTAGGCGACCGCGACGCCGATGAGCGTCCCGGGCGTGTAGCCGTCCTTGGGAACGACGATTGCGGCCGCGAACAGCCCGGCGAGGTAGCCGACGTTGTAGACGGTGTCGTTGACGCTGAAGACCCGGCCCCGGTAGGCGTCCTCGATGCCGCGCTGGATGCTGGTGTCGACGGTGATCTTGATGCCCTGGGACGCGATGTTCACCAGCAGCACGGCCACGGCGAACATGACCGGTTTCATGGTCCCGGCGAGGCAGGCCACGACCACGGCGCACAGCCCGATGAGCACGAGCACCCAGTTCCTGGGGCCCCACACGCGGGTGGCGCGGGGCGTGGCGAGCGCGGCGGCGAGGACCCCGACGTTGCCGAGGACGGCGAGCACGAGCAGCCACGAGATCGTGGTGGTGCGGTCGGGGTCGGACTGGAGGTCCCAGAAGAAGCCCATGAACAGGGCGATCGCGATGATGAACACGATGCCGTACAGGAACCGGTGCAGGCCTTGCACGGCCATGACCAGCGCGGGCCCGCGGCGCCTGCCCAGGTGCTTGAAGCCCTCCCACATGCCTGCGGTGGTGTCGGCGACGCCTCGCCACAGGCCGCCGCCGGGGGCCTCGTCGACTGGTCCGAGGTCGGAGCGGCCGAACGAGGCGGTGACGATGAACGCCGAGACGAGGTAGCCGCACCCGGCGGCCAGAGCGAGCATGGAGTAGGAGACGCCGGAGTCGAGGAGTTTGGCCACGCCGGTGGTGGCCAGGCCGAGGCCGTAGGCCAGAGCGCCGAGCGTGGAGGCGAGGGAGTTGGCGGTGACGAGGTCCTTCTCGGGCACGACCTGCGGGTGGGAGGCGGCCAGGCCCGCGAGGACGAACCGGTTGGCGGCGAGCACGAGCATCGCGCACAGGACCCACGTCCAGTTGAAGCCGGTGACGAGGGTCAGGCAGATGACGAGCATGAGGGCGGCTCGGGCCAGGTTGGCGCCGCCGATCAGGTTGCGGCGGCTGCACCGGTCCAGGACGGTGCCCACGTAGGGGCCCAGCAGCGAGTAGGGGCCCAGGAGGATCGCCACGGCGGCGGCGTACCGGAACGGGTCGTTCGCCTCGCCCAGGTCGGGGTTGAAGAACACCGAGAGCGCCAGGGAGGCCTGGAACATGCCGTCCGCGGCCTGCGAGGTGAGCCGCACGCCCAGCAGCTGCCGGAAGCGTCGGTTGCCCGCGAGGCTTCGGAGGTGCCCGTCGGTGCGCATCGTCCGAGGATAACTCCGTTGCACGCCAAGGGGGACCCCTTCACGGCGAAGCTCGGCGCTGTGGCCGGGCCCGCCCAGGGGTCCCCCTTGGCGTGGGCGAGTGTTACTTCCCGGCGATGAAGTTCTCGACCGAGACGCGGGCCTCTTCGTCGGAGAACTGCTCGGCCGGGGACTTCATGAAGTAGCTCGACGCGCTCGCGACGGGGCCGCCCTGGCCGCGGTCGAGGGCGATCTTCGCGGCGCGGACCGCGTCGATGATGACGCCGGCCGAGTTCGGGGAGTCCCACACTTCGAGCTTGAGCTCGGCGTTGAGCGGGACGTCGCCGAAGGTGGTGCCCTCCAGGCGGATGTACGCCCACTTGCGGTCGGTCAGCCACGGCACGTGGTCCGAGGGGCCGATGTGGACGTCGGCGCCGCGCATCTCGTGCGGGATCTGCGAGGTCACCGACTGGGTCTTGGAGATCTTCTTCGACTTCAGGCGGGTGCGCTCCAGCATGTTCATGAAGTCCATGTTGCCGCCGAAGTTCAGCTGGTACGTGCGGTCGAGGCGCACGCCGCGGTCTTCGAACAGCTTCGCCAGCACGCGGTGCACGATGGTGGCGCCGACCTGGGACTTGATGTCGTCGCCGACGATCGGGATCCCGGCGTCGGTGAACTTCTTGGCCCATTCGGGGTCGGAGGCGATGAACACCGGCAGGGCGTTGACGAAGGCCGCGCCCGCGTCGATCGAGGCCTGCGCGTAGAACTTCGCGGCGGTCTCGGAGCCCACCGGCAGGTAGCACACCACGACGTCGGCCTTGGCCTTCTTCAGCTCGGCGACCACGTCGACCGGCGCTTCGGAGGACTCGGTGACCATCTCGGTGTAGTACTGGCCCAGGCCGTCGTGCGTGGGGCCGCGCAGGACGGGAACGCCGGTGGGGGGCACCTCGGCGAACTGGATGGTGTTGTTCTCCGAGGCGTTGATGGCGCTGGAGAGGTCCTGCCCGACCTTCTTCGCGTCCACGTCGAACGCGGCGACGAACTCGATGTCGTTGATGTGGTAGTCGCCGAACTGGACGTGCATGAGGCCGGGCACCCGGTCCTCGGGCGCGGCGTCGCGGTAGTACTCGACGCCTTGGACCAACGAAGAGGCGCAGTTCCCCACGCCGACAATGGCTACGCGCAGCTTACCCATCGCGCATGCCTCCTTTGCCTTGTTTATTTGGGTCTCCGGCGCTCGAAGCCGGATCGGGTGTTCCCTGACTCGGGGAGGCCTGCGGCCGCCCCGGTTCGGCGATGGACTCGCCGAAGTCGTTCCGCTGCCGCTGGGGCCGGCGGCCCTCCTCGGTGGCGATGAGCTCGTTGAGCCAGCGCACCTCCCGCTCGGCGGTCTCCAGGCCGTGCCGCTGGAGTTCGAGCCCGTAGGCGTCGACCCTCTCGGCGGTGCGGGCCAGGGCCTCGCGGATGCGTTCGCGGCGCTCCTCGACGCGGCGGCGCCGCGCCTCCAGGATGCGCAGGCGCGTGGCGGGGTCGGTGCGGGAGAAGAACGCGAAGTGGACCCCGAACAGGGCCTCGTCCGCGGTCTCGGGCCCGCCCTCGGCCATGAGCTGGGCGAAGTGCTCCTTGCCCTCGGGTGTGAGCCGGTAGACCTTGCGGGCCCGGCGCCCGGTGAGCAGCGGTTTCTCGGCGCCCTTGACGGCGCCGGTGTTCTCGGCCTCCCCCGTGCCAGGGGTCTCCTCGACGATGAGTCCGCGCTGACGCATCCGCTTCAAGGTGGGGTAAAGGGAGCCGTAGCTGAACGCCGCCCGAATGGCCCCGAGCAGGGCCAGCAGACGTTTGCGCAGCTCGTAGCCGTGCATGGGGGATTCGTGCAGGAGCCCCAGAATGGCGAGCTCGAGCATCGCGTCCCTCCCTTCACACGGTGACCTAACTAACCGATGTATCGGTTCGATACATCCGCCTAACCATAGCCCCAGGCGCAGATCACGTCAAGGCGAGGCCGCTCGCGCTGGTCAGAGGGCCTCTCGTCCGATAGGCTCGTGCCCACCAAGCGAACTGGCAGCAGCCTCTCAGCATTCGTGTGCGAAACTGCGAGGCGACCGGCCACCCCCCATGCCGGAGTAGACCTTTGCGAAGACCGGTCGCCTGGCACGCCCCCCGGGGCAGACGCCGAGAAGGCGCACCGGGCCGACCGGCAAGCCCCGGCACCGCCTGGGCAACACAGCACGTGGATGGTTGAGCATGAGCGACTACGGTTACCGCCCCGCCCCGCCCCCCGAAGACCCTCGGGGGCAGGGACGCGGCGCCGGTCAAGGCCGCGCCTACAACAACGGCCCCGACCCGCGCGGGCGTTCGGCGGCACCCGGCTGGGGAAGCGACCGCCGCCAAGGCGCCCCGCAGCCCGGACGCGGCTCGGCCCGCCCCCCGCAGTCCCAGTACGGCACCCCGCCCTCCGGTTCGGCCCCCGTCGGCCGCGGCTCCGCGTCGGTCGGGCGCGGCTCGGCCTCGGTGGGCGGCGCCTCCGGCTCGGCGTCGGTCGGCCCGAACGGCCGCAGCGGCCGCGCCTCGGTCGGCTCGGCCTCCGTCGGCTCCGCGTCCGTGGGCTCGGCCTCCGTAGGTTCGGCCTCAGTCGGCGGCCGCACCCTCGATCGTGACAAGACCCCCGAACGCGCAGGCCGCGCGGGCGCGGGCGGCAGACGCCGCGCCGGCTCCGGCCCCGGCAAGGGCGACGAAGGCGACAAGAAGAAACGCAAGCGCTTCGGCCGCAAGATGCTCGCCACGCTCATCGCACTGGCCATCCTGTTCGTCACCGGCGTCACCATCGTCGCCTCCTACTTCTTCGTCGACGTCGGCGACGTCAACAACATCGCCCGCGCCGGCGAGTCGAGCACCTTCACCTTCGCCGACGGCAACACCGAGGCCGGCGGCTACGGCGAGACGCTGCGCCTCCAGGCCGACCCGAACGAGATCCCCCAGACCGTCAAGGACGCGCTGATCGCCACCGAGGACCGCAAGTTCATGGACCACAGCGGGGTCGACTTCACCCGCACCATGGGCGCGCTGGTCAACAACCTCACCGGCGGCGACACCCAGGGCGCCTCCACGATCACCCAGCAGTACGCGGGCATGATCATGGACATCCGCGACGACATCTCATACGACCGCAAGGCCCGCGAGGCCGCGATGGCCATGAAGATCGAGAACCAGTACTCGAAGGACCAGATCATCACGGCCTACCTCAACCTCGCCTACTTCGGCCGGGGGGCCACCGGGATCGAAGCCGCCGCGAAGGTCTACTTCGACAAGCCGCTCCTCGAACTCGACTACCACGAGGCCGCGTTCATCGTCATGCAGGTCAAGTCCCCCAACGGCCTCTACGACGAGTACTACAACGACGTGTACAACGAAGAGGCCGCCCTCGGTCGCTGGAACTACTCGATGAACTCGATGGTCGAGACCGGGGCGCTCACCCAGGAGCAACGTGACTCCTACGAGATGCCCACCCCGATCAACGACTTCAAGTCCAGCGGTTCGTGGGGCGGCAACACCGACGTGGGCTTCATCGTCAACGAACTCGACGGCTACGTCTTCGACGAGCTCTACGACCGCTACGACATCACCCCCGAGATGCTCGGCGGCGCCGAGGGCCAGAACGGCGGCTACAAGGTCGTCCTCACCATCGACCAGGACATCCAGGCCGCGCTCAAGGCGACCAACTCCCGCGGCCAAGTGGCCGTGAAGATGGACGGCGACACCTACCTCGACAAGGACGGCAACCCGGTCGACAGTCGGTCCGAGGCCGCGCTCGACACGAGCGAGGAGGGCTACGCCCAGTTCATCAACGACAACGACGAAGCGGCCCTCAAGGAGTACAAGGAATACATGATGTCGGCGATGGTGGCCATCGACCCCGCCACCGGCGCGGTCCTGGGCTACTACGGCGGCGACGACGGCTTCGGCGTCGACAAGGCCGGCGCCGAGTCCCCGCACCCGCCGTCCTCGACCATGAAGATGGTGACCGCCGCGACCGCGATCCAGAACGGCGACTCGATCGAGTCCTGGTTCAACGCCGACTCCCCGCGCAACTTCGACTCGCTCAAGAACGACGACGAGACCTGCATCGGCGGCGGCGACTACCCCAACTGCGCCATCCGCAGCGGCTCCCAGAGCCAGCGGAAGCTCGAACTCACCCTTGAGGACTCGGTCGTCAGCTCCAAGAACACCCCGATGTACTCGATCGCCGAGCAGTACGGCGCCGACGAGATCCTGCGCTACGCCAACGCGATGGGCCTGACCCAGATGAGCCAGTCGCTCCAGGTGTTCGACAGCGAGGGCGGCGACCACTCCCCGAACGTCAACTACGAGCTCACTCCGAACGGCGAGTACATCCTCCACGGCCAGGCCGTCGACGCCGAGGGCAACCCTGTCACCGACGTCAACGGCAACTGGGACACCTGGGCGCTGGTGCAGACCGACGAGAACTGCGTCCCCGAGGTCAACCTCGACGGCGCGTTCATCCTCGACACCGACGGCGTCCCGCAGGCCTGCCCGATCGGCGGCCCGGACGAGACCAAGAAGACCGACCCGTTCTACTACCACCTCGCCTTCGGCCAGTACCCGACCAGCGTCAAGGACATGGCCGCGATCTACGCGACCATCGCCAACGACGGCCTCTACGAGGAGACCCACTACATCGCCAAGGTCTTCGACTACCGCGGCGAAGAGGTCGAACCGAAGCGCGATCTCAAGTCCGACCAGGTGATCGCGGCCGAGACCGCCCGCGACCTCCAGTACGTGGGCGCGCAGATCAAGGGCGAGAACACCGTCGGCGAGGACCTCACCCGCGACTACTTCGGCAAGACCGGTACGTGGGAGGCCTCGGGCGAGGACGAGAACGGCAACAAATACGAGGCGGGCTGGAACGCCCACGCCTGGTACGTGGGCGCGATCCCGCAGCTCTCGATCGCCTCCTGGGTCGGGAACCTCGAATCCGAATCGGACCCGATCTCAGGGCCCGACGGCAGTTTCAACAACGTCTTCGGCGGCAACACCGCCTACCCGGCGTGGCTGGTCGCGATGCACAAGATCCTCGACGTCAAGGACGGCGACGAGGCCTGGGAACCCGTCGAATGGGGAGGCAAGGCCCTCAACGGCTCGCCGACCACCTGGGACCTGGACAAGGCGGGTTTCCGCACCGACGGCGAGTACTGCGCGGCCAACGGCGACAAGGACTCCCGCTGCGGAGCCGACGACGAGGAGAAGTGCGAGGACGGGAGCGAGCCCGGAGCCGGCGGCGTCTGTCCCGAGGACGGCAACGAGGACGACAACGACCAGCCGACCCCCGACCCGACCGACCCGACCACGCCGGGCGACGGCGAATCCAGCGAAGAGTGCGGTGACAGCATCTTCCTGCCGGACTGCGAGGAGACGCCGTCCACCGATCCGTCGACCCCGATCGAGGAGACCTCCGACTGGGGCCGAGATTAGCGTTCGGCCGCGATTACCGTGCGACGGCGGCATGGGCCACAATAGGGCCCATGCCGCCGTCTCCCATTGACCCGCCGCGCACCCCCGCCGCCCCCACCCGAACCGACCGCGTCGCCCGCATCTTCGCGAGCGTCATCGGCGGGCCCTTCGGCGACCACGCCCAGGACCCGCCCCGCCGCCGCTTCTGGACCCCGATCCGCGTCATCCTCCTCACCGGCCTCATCGTCTTCGCCCTCAACTGGCTCCAGAAATACCCGTGCTCGGCGGGCGGCTGGGTCGACTGGCAGCAGTACACCAGCGCCTGCTACACCGACATCCGCGCGCTGTGGGGGGCCGAGCGGCTCAACGAGGGCTTCATCCCCTACCGTGACCACCCGGTCGAATACCCGGTACTGACCGGGTGGTTCATGGGCATCCTCGGGCAGATCGCCTTCCGCATCGGCTCGGTCGCCGGCACCGACGGCGGCCCGATCTTCTTCCACCTCAACGCGATCGTGCTGATCATCTGCGGCGCGGCCGCCATCGCCGTCCTCCACCGCATCAGGGAGGACAACCGCCGCACCGACCTGCCGGGGCCGAGCCCGGACCCGGCCCTGGTGCACGCCAGGCCTTCTCGACCCTGGGACGCGATGATGCTCGCGGCCGCGCCGGTGGTGCTGGTGACGGCCACCGTCAACTGGGACCTGTTCGCGATCGCTCTGGCGATGCCGTTCTTCCTGTACTGGCAGCGCGGCCGCCCCGTCGCCGCCGGGGTCTTCCTCGGCCTGGCGGTCGCCGCGAAGTTCTACCCGCTCTTGTTCCTCGGCCCGCTGCTGGTGCTCGCGGTGAGGCAGAAGCGGATCCTGCCCGCGCTCCAGTCGACCGCCGCCGCGGCCGTTGTGTGGGCGGTGATCAACGCGCCCGTGGCCTACCTGTGGCGCGACTCGTGGCTGCGGTTCTTCGAGCTCAACTCCGAACGGCCCGTGGACTGGGGCACCGGCTGGTACGTGCTGCGCGGCGTCACCGGCTGGGACGCGCTGTGGGACTCCGAGTTCGTCAACGACCTGTACCTGGTGCTGTTCGCGGCCTCGTGCCTGGGGATCGCCGCGCTCGGGTTCTTCGTACAACGCAATAAGATGCCGATGGAGGACGTGGTGCCGCGCCTGGCGCAGCTGTGCTTCCTCGTGGTGGCCGCGTTCTTGCTGTTCGGGAAGGTCTGGTCGCAGCAGTACGTGCTGTGGCTGATCCCGCTGCTGATCCTCGCACGCCCCAAGTGGGGGTTCTTCCTGGTGTGGCAGGCCGCCGAGTTCGGCTACTTCCTCGCGTTCTACGGCAAGATGCTCCAGGTCTCGGCCGACGACGACCGAGGCATCGCCGAAGGCCTGTTCCTGTTCGCGGCAGCCTCCCGGTGGGTCACCGTGGCGATCCTGTGCGCCCTGGTGGTGCGGGAAATCCTCAATCCACGTCTGGACGCGGTGCGATCCCTTCGGCTGCCGCCCATGCCAGGAGCGCCGCTTCCGCCTCCTCGCGCGGCATCGGACCGCGCTCCAGCCGAAGCTCCTTGAGGTGCGCCCAGGCCCGGCCCACCTCGGGGCCGGGCGCCAGGCCCAAGAGCTCCATGATCGCGTTGCCGTCGAGGTCGGGGCGCACCGCGCGCAAGTCCTCCGCGGCCCGGATGCGCGCGATGCGCTCCTCGAACGCGTCGTAGTCGCGGCGCAGCCGCTCGGCCTTGCGCCGGTTGCGGGTCGTGCAGTCCGAACGCACCAGGACGTGCAGCCGTTCGAGCTCGGGCCCGGCGTCGGTCACGTACCGGCGCACCGCCGAATCGGTCCAACCGGCATCGCCGTAGCCGTAGAACCGCAGGTGCAACGCGATGAGCTGCGACACGGCCTGCACCTCGGCCTTGGGGAAGCGCAGCTCGCGCATCCGCCTGCGCGCCAAGCGAGCTCCGGCCACATCGTGGTGGTGGAAGGAAACGCCGCCGCCAGCCACGACTTCCTTGGTCTCGGGCTTGCCGATGTCGTGCAAGAGCGCCGCGAGCCGCAGCAGCAGATCGGGGCCGTCGGTCTCGAGCGCGATCGCGTTGCGCAGCACCTGAAGCGAGTGCTCGTAGACGTCCTTGTGCTGGGCGTGCTCGTCGATCTCCATGCGCAGCGCGGGCAGCTCGGGCAGGAACTCGGCGGCCAGGCCGGTGTCGACCAGGACCCGCAGGCCCACCACCGGATCGGGAGCCAGCATCAGCTTGACGAACTCGTCCCTGATGCGCTCGGCGGTGATCCGCCCCAGCTCGGGGGCCATGCGCCGCATCGCGTCCAGCGTGTCCGGCTCGATGCCGAAACCGAGCTGCGCGGAGAACCGGGCCGCCCGGAGCATCCGCAGCGGGTCGTCGGCGAACGAGGACTCCGGCGAGGCCGGGGTGCGGATCGTGCGGCGCGCGATGTCCTCGATCCCGCCGAACGGGTCGGCGAAGACGTGGCCGGGCACCGACACGGCCATCGCGTTCACGGTGAAGTCGCGGCGCTCCAGGTCGTCGACCAGACTGTCGCCGTAGCGGACGATCGGGTTGCGGCTGACGCGGTCGTAGGCGTCGGCCCGGAACGTGGTCACCTCGACCTGTTCGCCCCGGAACATGCCCCCGATGGTCCCGAAGTCCGCCCCCGTGGTCCACACCGTCGAGCACGACCGGCGCAGGATCGCCTCGGTCGCATCTGGACGGGCGTCGGTGGTGAAGTCCAGATCGCTCACCGTCCGGCGCAGCACCGCGTCCCGGACCGGACCGCCGACCAGATGCAGTTCGAAGCCCTCGTCGGCGAAGACCCGACCCAGTTCATCGGCTATCGGCGGGACCGTGATTTCCTTACCGCTACTGTTGTCAGACATCGCCGGGCAAGCTTAGCGGAGAGTGCGAGAATGGCCGAACCTAGCGCGAGACCGGGACCGGGCTCAGGACCCCCGCCTTCCGGCCCCGCCGGGGACCCCCACCCGGGCGCGAACCCCCACTGGCAGCCCGATCCCCACCGCGGCGGACCCCAGACCGGCAACGGCTACGTCCCCCTCGGCCAGACCCCCACCCAGGCCCCGCAGCCCCCAAAACCCCAGGGCAAGAACGTGGTCCGCTCCAGCCTGCTCATGGGTTCGGGCTCGCTCGTCTCGCGCGTGACCGGGTTCGGGCGCACCGTGGTGATCTCCGCGGCGATCGGCGCGGGCCTCTTGGGCAACTCGTACACGACCGCGCAGTACTTCCCCCAGATGATCTACGAACTCGTCCTCGGCGGCGTGTTCGCGAGCATCATCATGCCGCTGTTCGTCAAGTCCCACAAGAACGACCCCGACGGCGGCGACGCGTTCGCCAACCGGCTCTTGACCCTCGCCGCGCTCGTCCTCGGCGCGGCCGCGATCATCGTCACCCTCTGCGCCCCGCTCATCGCCCTCGGGATCGGCGAACCCGAGCAAAGGGACCTGGTCACCCAGTTCTCCTACCTCATGCTGCCCGCGCTGCTGTTCTACGGCCTGTTCGCGGTCCTGTCGGGGGTGCTCAACTCCCGCGAGCACTTCGGCGCGCCCATGTGGGTGCCGATCATCAACAACCTCGTGGTGATCGCCGTCGGCGCGGTGTTCTTCTTCGTCTACACCCAGGACGCCGTCCCCAACTCCGCCGGGCAGATCTTCGTCGACGCCGACCAGGTCACCACCGGGATGGTCCTCCTCTTGGGCGGCGGCACCACCGCGGGCGTGGTCATCCAGGTCCTGTGCCTGGCCCCGGCCCTGCGCAAAGCCGGATTCAAGGTGCGGCCGCGGTTCGACTTCAAAAAGCTCCCGCTGCGCACGATCCGCAACATGGCCGCGTGGACGCTCCTGTTCGTGGCCGCCAACCAGATCTCGGTCATGGCCGTGCTCAAGATCGCCAACACCGCCTCGGGCAACCAGGTCCAGGGCGGAACATTCATCCCCGGGGCCACGGTCTACAACAACGCCTATCTGATGATGATGATGGCGCACGGCATCGTCGCCGTCTCCGTCATCACCGCGCTCATGCCCCGCATGACCCGCGCCGCCGACGACCGCCGCTGGCCCGAACTGGCCGGCCACCTCTCCTCGGGCATCCGCCTCGCGTCGTTCCTGCTGGTGCCGATCGCGGCGGCGTTCGTCGCGCTCCACGAGCCGATCGCGATGGCGATCTTCCAGTGGGGCGCGTACGACCACACTATGGCGATCGCCACCGGGCAGGCCCTGGCGATGGTCGGGATCGTGCTGCTGGCGTTCTCGATCAGCCAGTTGCAGATCTACGCCTTCTACGCCCAGACCGACACCAGGACCCCCGCGATCTTCAACCTGCCGGTGATCGCGTTCCGCATCGGCGGCTACCTGCTCGCGTTCGCGCTCCTGCCCCTGGAATGGGTGGTCGTGGGCCTGCTGGCCGCGAACGGCGTCTCCTACCTGGTGAGCCTGCTCCTCTCGATGAGTCTGCTGCGCCGCAAGATCGGCCTGCTCGACATGCGCAAGACCGCGAACGGCCTCGTCCGCACCACCGCCGCCGCGCTCATCGCGGGCGGCGCGGCCTACGCGGGCTGGCTCGCCTGGCCCGACGTGTCGGGGAACAAACTGGGCCAACTGGGTGCCTCGTTCGTGCTCGGCGGGGGCCTCTTGGCCTTGTATCTGGCGGCCTGTCTGGTATTGCGCGTCACTGAAATGGCGTCGCTCCAGGCAACGGTGCGCGCAAAGCTGCGACGATGAGCCAAGTACCATCCATACGTGCCACTCTGGCCGGAACGAACCCGTCCGGGCCGGGACACCGCCGGTGAGGCCGACCTAGGCCGGCCCCTCCGGGGTCGCTTCGAGAGGGGAGGACCCCGCACCATGACTCTTGCCGAAGTGCCGTCCGTGGGCGACCTGCTCGCCGAACGCTACCGCCTCGAAGAGCACGTCGGAGGCGCGAACGGTCACCGCCAGCTGTGGCGGGGCGTCGACGTCCTCCTGCACCGCTCCGTCGCGGTCGTGCTCCGCTCCCCCGGCGGCGAGGACGCCGCCCCCACCATGACCGCCGCGGTGGCCGCCTCCCGCACCCATGTGGACTCGATGGTCGACGTGTACGACGCCGTCGACGAGGGCCGCTTCGCCTACGTGGTGCGCGAATGGGTCAACGGCTCGTCCCTGCGCGGGGTCCTGGAGCAGCAGACCCTCGAGAGCGCCCACGCGCTCGAACTGGTCGCCTCCGTCGCCGACGCGGTCGCCGCCCTCCACGAAGGCGGCGTCACCCACGCCGACCTGCACCCGGGCACGATCCTCCTCTCCGAGGACGACCGCGTCATGGTCACCGAGCCGCGCAACGAACCGGGCGTGACCCAGGTCGAGGACGTGCGGGCGCTCGGCGCGACCCTCTACGCCTGCCTCACCGCGACCTGGCCGCGCGTCGTCCCGGCCGAGAACACGGGCCTGCCCGACGCCGCGACCGACGAATG
Source organism: Glycomyces sp. NPDC046736 (assembly GCF_040645615.1). NCBI lineage: Bacteria > Bacillati > Actinomycetota > Actinomycetes > Glycomycetales > Glycomycetaceae > Glycomyces > Glycomyces sp. NPDC046736. The sequence continues at coordinate 36,596 of NZ_JBEYYO010000015.1, forward strand.
GGGCCGGGTGCTCGACGCCGCGGCCGTCTCCTCCCAGGTCCCGGCCCGCATCTCGCAGCTGACCGCCGACCTCCTCGACCACACCCAGGCCCCGCCCTCGGCCGCCGAACTGGCCGTGGAGCTGCGGGCCCTGGCCGTCGCCGGGAACGAGCCCACCGCCGCGATCAAGGTCTCGGTCGAGCCCCACGAGGCCCCCACCAGCGTCCTCGGCTCGATGAACCTCGGCCGCTTCAAGCCCGAGACCCCGCCCGCGGGGATGAAGCGCCTCGCCGTGATCGCGGCCGTGATCGCCGCGGTCCTGTTCGGCGGGGTGCTCACCAGCGCCCTCGTGTTCGGCGGCGAGGACGACCCGGCCGAGGCCGACGAGAACGTCACCGCCTCCGACACCGGCTCGGACAAGGGCGAGGAGACCACCGAGGTGGCCGTCCCGACCGACCTGCCGCTCACCCCCGACATGATCCGCGTGGTCGACCCGCCCGACGGGGACCGCGACAACGGCGAGGGCCTCGACGCGCTCATCGACGGCAACGCCTCGACCGGCTGGTCCACCGCGACCTACCGCAACAACCCCAAGTTCGGGAACCTCAAGCCCGGCATGGGCATCCTCATCGACCTGGGCCAGGCCTACGAGGTCGCTTCGGTGCGGGTCCAGATGACCAGCGCCGGTGCCACCGTGGGCCTGCTCTCCGGCAACGAGGACCCGGGCGACTCCTCGGAGGGCGACCAGGCCATCGTGGACGGCTTCACCGAGCTGGCCGCGCCGGTCGAGAACGCCGACACCAACATCGAGCTCCAGGCCGGCGGCGAGGCCACCCAGTTCATCGTCATCTGGGTGACCGAGCTGCCCGAGAGCTCCGGTGGCTACAAGCTCACCGTCTCCGACATCAACGTGTTCGTCCGGTAGCGACCATGCCCGGCCCGCTCCCCTCCGCCGGCCCCGTCGACGACGGGGTGTTCGGCGGTGTGGCCGACGCCGAGCTCCTGCGCCGCCATGTGGGCGGCGACCGGGACGCGTTCGGGGAGCTGTTCCGCCGCCACCGCGGCAGGCTCTGGGCGGTCGCGGTGCGCACGCTCGCCGACCCCGAGGACGCGGCCGAAGCGGTCCAGGACGCGATGATCAAGGCCTACCAGGCCGCCGGTTCGTTCCGCGGGAACGCGGCGGTGACCACGTGGCTGCACCGGATCGTCGTCAACGCGTGCCTCGACCGCATCCGGGCCGCCGGGCGGCGGCCCACCGTGCCGCTCCCCGAGGACGACGTCGCGAACGCCCGGCCCGCGACCGATCCGGCCGTCGACCCGCAGCGGTCGGCGCTGCGGATCACCGTGCACCGGGCCCTGGCCGAGCTGCCGTTCGAGCAGCGGGCCGTGCTCGTGTACATCGACATGCTCGGGTACCCCGTCGAGGAGGTCGCCGCGATCCTCAAGGTCCGCCCGGGCACGGTCAAGTCCCGGGCCTCGCGGGCGCGCAAGCGCCTGGCCGCGCGGCTGCCCGAGTTCGGGGTGCACCCGGGGGCGGTGTCGGAGGACGCCGGGGGGAACCCGCCGCCGCAGCGGGGCGTCGAACCTGACGCCAGGGACTGGACCGCCACGGGCCGGGAGGAGGGGAACCGATGAACCAGCACCACTCGGAGAGCGAGGTCGCCGGCGTGCTGCGCCAGGCCTCGGACGAGTACGGGGACCTGCCCGCCGACGTCGGGAACCGCCTCGACCGGGTCCTGAACACGCTTCCGGCCGCCGACACGCTGCGCTCGGGCGCCCGACAGACCTGGTTCGAGCGCTGGGCGGAGCGCTTGCGCCCCAAGCGGGTCCGGTACGCGATCCTCTCCACCGCGGCCGCCGTCCTGTTCACGGTCGGCGGGGTCTCGGTCGCCATCCAGGTCGTCGGCGGCGACTCCGGCGAAGGCGAGTCCGCGCTCTCCTCGGACTCCTACGAGGAGCACCAGAGCGACGAGGGCGGCGCCGCGCCCGAGGCGGCACCCGACGAGGAGCCGATGAACGAGGAGACGCAGCTCGAAGAGCCCGGCGCGGCCATCGCCGGGGTCGAGACGTTCGCGACCGGTGTCGACTACGCCGACGACCCCGACCTCATCGCATCCCTCCACGAGCTGGGCGCGACCACCCGCTCGGGCGAGGTCCCGCCCGAACTCGAAGCGCTCGCCGCGGGCGGGCGGGCCTGGGAGGACTGCGAAGAGGCGATCACCGCCGAGTACGGCGGCCTGCTCATCGCGGTCGACTTCGCCCACTACGACGCCGCGCCCGCGATGGTCGCGCTGCTCCTGGCCGACTCCGGCGAGGTCGCGATCGCGCTCACCCCCGCGTGCGCCGAGGGCCTCGTCGAGCCCCTCGCGGTCCAGCCCTGAGTGAGCTTCCCCACGATCGGCGAACACTCCGGTCACAGGCCCGCCACAGGTCGGGATCACGGAATTTCGGGTCAATAGGATGGCGTTGAAGCAGCCAGAACCACTGCTTTCCGGGGCCGCCCCGGAGCGCCGAACCACACAGGAGCGAACCCGGTGAGCGAAATCCGCGACGTCATCATCATCGGCTCGGGCCCGGCCGGCTACACCGCCGCGCTGTACACCGCCCGCGCCAACATGCGCCCGCTCGTGTTCGAGGGCTTCGAGTTCGGCGGCGCGCTCATGCAGACCACCGAGGTCGAGAACTACCCCGGCTTCCCCGAGGGGATCATGGGCCCCGAGCTCATGGACTCCTGGCGCAAGCAGGCCGAGCGCTTCGGCGCCGAGCTCGTCTCCGACAACGTCACCCGCGTCGACCTCACCGGCGAGATCAAGAAGGTCTGGGTCGAGGACACCGAGCACCGGGCGAAGGCCGTGATCCTCGCGACCGGCTCGGCCTTCCGGCCCCTGAACGTCCCCGGCGAGACCGAGCTGATGGGGCGCGGCGTCTCGGCGTGCGCCACCTGCGACGGGTTCTTCTTCCGCGACCAGGAGATCGCGGTGGTCGGCGGCGGCGACTCGGCGATGGAGGAGGCCACGTTCCTCACCAAGTTCGCCTCCAAGGTCACCATCGTGCACCGCCGGGACGAGTTCCGCGCCTCCAAGATCATGGCCGAGCGCGCCCTGGCGAACCCCAAGATCGAGGTCGCCTGGAACTCCGCGGTCGAGCGGATCAACGGCGAGGGCGGCAAGGTCGCCAGCGTCGACCTGGTCGACACCGTCACCGGTGCGGGGCGCACCCTGCCCGCGACGGGCCTGTTCATCGCGATCGGCCACGACCCGCGCTCGGAGCTGTTCAAGGGCCAGGTCGAGCTCGACGAGTCCGGGTACGTCAAGGTCGCCTCGCCCTCGACCCGCACCAACCTCGAAGGCGTGTTCGCCGCCGGGGACCTGGTCGACCACACCTACCAGCAGGCCGTCACCGCCGCCGGCACCGGCTGCGCGGCCGCCCTCGACGCCGAGCGGTTCGTGACCGCGCTGGCCGACGCGGCCGTGGCCAACTGACTTTCCGCACACATCGACATATAGGAGGATGCTTATGGGCGCCATCAAGGCAGTCACCGACAAAGAGTTCCAGGCCGAGGTGCTGGAGTCCGACAAGCCGGTGCTGGTCGACTTCTGGGCCGAATGGTGCGGGCCGTGCAAGAAGGTCGCCCCGGTACTCGAAGAGCTGGCCGCGGAGATCGACGCCATCGAGATCCGCAAGCTCGACACCGACGCGAACCCCGAGATCACCCGCAAGTACCAGGTGATGAGCGTGCCGACCATGATCCTGTTCAAGGGCGGCCAGCCCGCCGACCAGCTCATCGGAGCCCAGCCCAAGGCCGCGATCCGAAAGTTCCTGAGCCAGTAGCGCGAAGGAACATGAATAAATCTTCACCAATCGGGGGACCGAGCCAGTGGCTCGGTCCCCCGATTCCTGTCATACCCCCGGGATACTTTTAAACAAGGGGTCCCCCGGGGGGACAAATCGGGAATATCCGCTTTCACATTCGCCCACGTTCGCGTTACGCCCCTTCGCATTTCGCGCCGCCGCGTGCGAAGCGCGGCCGCTAGCGCTCGGGCCGCGTCCCGCGTTCGCCGCCGCACCCGCCGCCTTCGCCGCTCACGCAGGCGGCGCGGTCGAAGGGTTCTCCCCGTTGCGATCCGGGGCGGTCGACGCGGTTCCGGCCCGTGGTCGCCTCGCCGAAGAACTGCTCCAGTTCGATGTCGTCGAGCTTGAACCACTCGACCGAATCGTGGATCTCCATCGACTCCTCGGCCTCCACGCTCCGGTCGATCGCCGAGCGCAGTTCCAGGCGCAGCCGCGGATACCGCGGGTCGAAGCGCACCGTCTTGAAGCCCACCGAGCGGTAGAAGTCGGCAGGCACCAGGCACGCCCCGGCCTCGCCCCTCGTGTCGCCGAACGTCTCGATCGCGTAGATCCCCCGCCGCGCCAAGTCCGCCGCCACCGTCTGCACCAGCTGGCGCCCCAGGCCGCTCCCGGCATAGGCCGGGTTCACATAGGCCGTCATGAGCAGCGCCGCGTCCGGCGAGACCGGTCCCGAGGGGAACTCCTGCGAACGCGGCACGAACTTCGGCGACGCATAGGTCACGTACCCGGCCACCGCGTCGCCCTCGTAGGCGATCCGCCCGCAGCCGCCCCATTCGAGGAGCGTGTGCGACAGCCACGCCTCCTTCTCCAGCGCGGGCTCGCCGATCTCGCGGGCGGCCTCGGCGCGGAGCGGGGAGAGCTCCCAGAACACGCAGGCCCGGCAACGCCTCGGAACGTCTTCCAAGGAGTCGAGTGTGAGGTTCACCATGCGCTGCTGCACTGCTCCACACTACTTCGCGTAACAGTCCACATGACGGAAAACACGCGCGGCCTGCGGCCGGTGTGCTAGTAGAGTGGCCCGATCACGCCGCAGGTCCCGTAGGCTGGTCGAAGCCACGGCCACCCCCGCGGGCAACCGCGGGCGGCGGGCGGGCGTGTACGTACGAAAGCGCGAACGTGTCGCCGCGCGGCACAGCGCACGACCCGCGAGCACGGATCGCGGGCGACGAGGACCACCTGAGGAGGTCTCCGCGTGTCCGGTACCACACTCGACGATTACACCGGTCGGTACGCATCCCGGGTCCACGGGATGGCACAGTCGGAGATCCGCGCACTGTTCTCGGTCGCAGCCCGGCCCGAGGTCGTCTCGCTCGCCGGAGGCAACCCCTACACCGCCGCGCTCCCCATGGACGAGCTCGCCGAGATGTTCACCCGCCTGCTCTCCACCGTCGGGGCCGAAGCGCTCGGCTACTGCTCCGGGCAGGGCTCGGTGGCGCTGCGCGAAGCGCTGTGCGGCGTCTTGGACCTCTCGGGCATCCGCGCATCGGCCGACGACCTGGTCCTCACCACCGGCGCGCAGCAGGGACTCGACCTGCTCGCCCGCACCTTCCTCGACCCCGGCGACATCGTCCTGGCCGAAGGCCCCACCTACGTGGGCGCGCTCGGGGCGTTCCAGGCCGCGCAGGCCGACGTGCGCCACCTCCCGATGGACGATGACGGGCTCATCCCCGCCGGCCTCGAGGAGTCCCTCGCCGCGCTCGAACTCGAAGGACGCCAGGCGAAGTTCCTGTACACGATCCCCACCTACCAGAACCCGGCCGGCGTGACCCTCACCGAGGGCCGCCGCGAGGAGATCCTGGCGATCTGCGAGCGGCACGGCCTGCTCGTCATCGAGGACGACCCGTATTCGATGATCAGCTTCGAAGGCGCCCCGCCCAAGCCGCTGCGCGCCCGCGCCGAGCGCGGCGTGATCTACCTCGGCACCGTCTCCAAGATCTTCGCCGCCGGGCTGCGCCTGGGCTGGGTCCTGGCCCCGCCCGCGGTGCGCGACAAGCTGCTCCTGGCGATCGAGGCCTCGATCCTGTGCCCCTCGGGGCTCACCCAGGAGGCCACGCTGCGCTTCCTCACCGAGATGGAGTGGCGCCAGCAGGTCAAGGTCTTCAACACCCTCTACCGCGACCGCCGCGACGCCCTCCTGGGCGCCCTCGGCGACTACATGCCCGAGGGCATGACCTGGACGGTCCCCGGTGGCGGCCTGTTCATCTGGGCCACCCTGCCGGAGGGTCTGGACTCCAAGGCCATGATGCCGCGCGCGCTCCAAGAGCGCGTGGCCTACGTCCCCGGGACCGGTTTCTACGCCGACGGCAACGGCCGCAGGGAGATGCGCTTGAACTTCTCGACCCAGACCGCCGAGACCATCCGCGAAGGCGTGCGCCGCCTCGCGGGCGTGGTCGCCGGCGAGATCGAACTGCGCGACACGTTCGCGGGCGGCGCGGCATGAGTGCCGCCTCCGACGTCCGGGTCCTCATCCTCGCGGGCGGCATGTCCTACGAGCACGACGTGTCGCTCAAGTCCGGCCGCCGCGCCGCCGACGCTCTGGCCCGCCAGGGCATGGCCTGCGAGGTCCGCGATCTCGACGGCGAGCTGCTGCCGGTCCTGCAAGGCTTCCCGCCCGACGTGGTAATCCCGCTCGTGCACGGCTCCCCCGGCGAGGACGGGTCGCTCCAGGCGGTCCTGGAGCTCTCGAACATCCCGATCGTGGGCACCGGCTCGATCGGCGCCCGCCGCGCGTGGAACAAGGCCGCCGCCAAGGACCTGCTGCGGTCGGCCGGGATTCCCACGCCCGACTGGACTTCCATGCCGCGCCAGGCGTTCTCGGACTTCGGGGCCCGCAAGCTCCTCGACCGGATCGCCACCAAGATGGGCCTTCCGCTGGTCGTCAAGCCCAACTCGGGCGGCTCGGGCCTGGGCGTGCACGCGGTCCACAAGGAGGACGACTTCCCCTCGGCGATGATGGGCTGCTTCTCCTACAGCGACGAGGCGCTCATCGAATCGTTCGTGGACGGCCGCGACATCGCGGTCGGGGTGATCGACCTCGGCGAGGGCCCCACGGCCCTTCCGCCGGTCGAGATCGCCCCGCTGCATGGCGACTACGACTACGCCGCGCGCTACAACCCGGGTGCGACCCGCTGGACGGTTCCGGCCACGCTCGACCCCGCCGTCTCGGCCCGCGTGGCCGAACTCGCCGTCGAGGTCCACCGCACCCTCGGTCTCGGCGACATGTCCCGCGTCGACCTGATCGTGGACGACGCGGGCGGCATCCAAATCCTGGAGGCCAACGTCGCCCCCGGCACCACCGAGACCTCGCTGCTGCCCATGGCGATCGAGGCCGCCGGGCTCGACTTCGGCGAAGTCCTCGCCACGATGGTCCACCGAGCACTCGACCGGACCTGAACCGTGCTTGACACCGAAGGGCGTCGATGTTTCACGTGAAACATCGACGCCCTTCGGTCGTTCACACGGACATGATCCCGCACCCCGAGCATGATGCCCTATATCCTATATTCTATATTCTATAGGATCAATCGTCGCTGAGCCAGGCCGCGATGTACTCCAGGTTCATCCGCCACTCGTGCTCGTCAACCGGCGGCAGGATCTCGTCCCACATCGTCATGAACGGGCCCCGCAGTTGCAGGTAGCCGTGCGGGCGGGCCAGGAACCATTGCTGGAGGTGGGCCGTGCCGTCGCCCCAGCGGTTCACGTGGACCTGGGCCACCGATTCGAGCGAGCGGATCGCCCGCTCCAAGCGCACGGTGAGCACCCCGAGTTCGGCCGCGTGCATCGTGGAGAGGTCGCCGAGGTCGAGGTGCGCGCGGGGTTCGAGGATCACCACCACCGGGAGGCCCGTGGGCGCGAGAGGGCTCTTGAGGCGCCACCGCTCGTTCGACCACAAGTAGGCCGAGTCGGGGGTGTGGCAGGCCGCGCACTGCTCCTGGCGGTCGCCGCGGCGCGGCGGCTCGGTCGCCACCGGTTCCTGGAGCGGCTTGATGCGCAGCTCCCCCTCGAACGGGAAGGCGGGCCACCCCACGAACGCGGGCAGCGTCTGCCGGACGCCGCTCGGAGGTCGAGTCGTCATGTCGGAATTGGGATTCGGGCCGGGGGTACTCGCTGCTGCCACCATCGAAAAATACCGCATGGGTGCGAGAGTGGAAACCACCGGAATCGACCTTTTGACAGATTTCACCTGGGTCACAGTGAACTCGGTCTCCCCCACCCCCGACAATGGACCGAATCCGGGTCGCGAACCAGGCGAATCGGTCCCAGAACGGCCGTTTCGGGGTCGAGAGTGACGTGCGCCCATATGGCGGGAAGACCCTGTCGGCAGGGCACCTCGGTAGGGCAAGCTGGAAGGCGTGCAAGCAACAGTGACTGATAGCTCCACGCCGGAGGCCACGCCCGCGGGTGTGGCCGTCCTGGTGGACCCGCCGGTCACCGCCGCGCTCGTTGACGAACTCAGCCATCTCTGGGTGAGAGTGACGAACGCCGGCGGTTCCGTCGGGTTCGTCCCGCCGGTGAACATCGACGAGGTCCGCCCTCACACCGTTTCCATTCTCGCGCGAGTGATCGACCGGACTGACACGCTGGTCGCTCTAAAGGAAGGAGCCGCCATTGTCGCTTGGTGTGTTCTCACATCAAACGACAGCCCGCCGCGCCAGGGCTGGCGGACCATGCGCCACGTCCAGGTCGACCCCACCCGGCAGGGTGGCGGCCTCGGCGGCAGACTGCTGGCGGCGGTCGACCATGTCGCTCGCGAAGAACTCAAGCTCGACGCGCTGACCCTCAAGGTCCGCTCGGGCACCGGTGCCGACGCCTTCTACCGGCGGCACGGATTCACCGAAGTCGGCCGCCTGCCGCGCGCGGTGCGCATGGCGGAGGACGACTACCGGGACGACATCATCATGTGGCGAGAGCTCACCTGAGAACACCGAGCAAAAGCGTCGGGGCCATGTTTCACGTGAAACATGGCCCCGACGCTTTTGTCCTTACGCCTTCTGGTCGATCCCGATCTGCTCCACGATCCGGTCGAGGTCGGAGAGCGAGCCGAACTCGATCACGATCTTGCCCTTCTTGCGGCCCCAGGAGATCGCCACCTGCGTCTCGAAATGATCCGACAGGCGCTCCTTCAGCTCCTCCAGCCCGGGCGCCTTGATCCGGTCCTTCGCGCTCCGAGAAGAGGACGCGCGGGGCTCGTCGAGCTCCGGCTTCTCCTCCAAGCGGTTGGCCGTCACGAGCTCCTCGGTGCTGCGCACCGACAGGCCCTCGGAGATGATCCGCTCGGCGATGTGCTCCTGCGAGTCCGAGGAGTCCAGGCCCAGCAGCGCCCGCGCGTGCCCGGCGGTGAGCACCCCGGCCGCGACCTTCGTCTGCACCGTGGGCGGCAGGCTCAAGAGCCGGATCATGTTGGAGATCTGGGGGCGGCTGCGACCGATCTTCTTGGCCAGCTCCTCCTGCGTCACGTTGAACTCTTCGAGGAGCTGCGCGTATGCCGCGCCCTCTTCGAGCGGGTTCAGTTGGACGCGGTGGATGTTCTCCAGGAGCGCTTCGCGGAGCAGCTCCTCGTCGGCAGTGCGGCGCACGATCGCCGGGACCGCATCCCAGCCGAGCGCCGTGGCGGCCCGGAGCCGCCGCTCCCCCATGACGAGTTCGAACCGTGCGCCGTCCTCGCGAGGCTCCTCGGCGGTGCGCTCGCGCACCGCGATCGGCTGGAGCATCCCGACTTCGGTGAGCGAGGTCTGAAGTTCGAGCAGGTGGTCGTCGTCGAAGATCTGCCGCGGCTGCTTCGGGTTGGTCCCGATGTCGGCGATCGGGATCAGCTGGAAGCTCGCCCCGGGCACGGGGACGAGGTCCGGACCGTCCGATGTTTCACGTGAAACATCCGCGGCGACGGTCGATGTTTCACGTGAAACATCGCCCTTCGGCGCGGCCTGACGCGGCGCGCTCGCCTTCCGAACCCCGTTCTTGGCGGCCCCGTTCTTCGGCGCGCTCACGACCGGAGCCGGCGCCTCCGGCTCGTCGTCTTCGTTGGTCGTGCTCTCGGCCAGACCGGTCGGGATGAGCGCGCCCAGTCCGCGACCGAGTCCTCCGCGCTTCGCCGCAGCCATCGACTAGTTCCCGCCCTTCTCGTTCTTGCCCCGGCGCGAGGAGAGCTTCGCGCCGCGGCGCGCGATCTCTTCGGCCGCTTCGAAATAGCTCGTCGCGCCCCGCGAGCCGGGGTCGTACGTCATGATCGACTGCCCGTACCCGGGAGCCTCGGAGACGCGCACGCTCCGCGGCACGACAGCGTCGAGCACGATCTCGCTGAAGTGCCCGCGCACTTCCTGCTCCACTTGGTCGGCGAGCTTGGTCCGCTTGTCGTACATGGTGAGCAGGATCGTGGAGACCCGCAGGCGCGAGTTCAGGTGCGCCTTGATGAGCTCGATGTTCCGCAGGAGCTGCCCCAGCCCCTCGAGCGCGTAGTACTCGCACTGGATCGGAATCAGCACCTCCTCGGCGGCCACCAGAGCGTTCACCGTCAGCAGCCCGAGCGACGGCGGGCAGTCGATGAAGATGTAGTCGAGGTCCTGGCTGAAGGTGTTGATGCTCTTCTCAAGGCGCCCTTCGCGGGCCACCACGTTGACGAGCTCGACCTCCGCGCCGGCCAGGTCGATCGTGGCCGGGACGCAGTAGAGCGAGGGGATGCCGTCCACTTGGACCGCGATCTCGTCGAGCGACTGGCCTTCGACGACCGCCTCGTACACGCTCGGCGTGCCCGCGCCGTGCTCGACCCCGAGGCCGGTGGAGGCGTTCCCCTGCGGGTCGAGGTCGACGACCATGACCCGGTTCCCGTGCAGCGCCAAAGCGACCGCGAGGTTCACCGTGCTGGTGGTCTTGCCGACGCCGCCCTTCTGGTTGGCCACGGCGATCACCCGTCGCCGCGCGGGCCGCGGCATCGTGACCGAGCCGGACGGGTTGAGCACCCGCACCGCCCTTTGCGCCTCGCGAGCCAACGGCAGATCGTCGTCCACCGGATCGGGCTGCTGCGGCAGCGCCGTACTCGTGGTCTCCTGCCGTGTCGCGCTTCGCTGTGCCTCGGGCGCCAAGTGCCGCCCGGTCTTCCCCCGCGATGTGGATCTGCGCATGCCGTCTCGTCCCCCGCCCTTGTCCGATCGCACCTCGGCAGGCCGGTCGGACACGTCGAGGTCGCGACCGGACTCCCCCGCAACAGATTCTGGCGCAACCTGGCCGAAGCCCGAGGCTTCGCCACCCGGGGCCGGGGAAGTTTCTCGATAGCGGTGCCGCCGAGGGGGCGCCTCCTCGCTCACCGCGGCGTCGAGGAGATTCCGGATGCGCCGTTCGGCCGGGGTATCGCCGCCAAGGGAGTTCGAAGGTTCACGATCTTCGGAGGGAAGGGGGTCGCGCACGTTCACCGCCACAGACTACGGGCCGATGTTTCACGTGAAACATCGCCCTGCTCGGAGAAGCTTACGAGCCATACACTATCCGAACGCGGCTCCGATTGCGCGAGCCCGCGTCTAAGGGCACACCAAGCGAGAAGCCGCGATGAGCATCTCATCGCGGCTTCCGTTGTCTTGCAGACTATTCGAGTTGACCAGAGAATCAGATACGTTGCGGCGCTTGCCTACCGCACCCGTTCGATGCTCACTACCGTTGCGGGGACGGTGAACACGGGCTCGGCGAGCTTGCCTTCACCGCAGACCGAGATGGACGCGGGACCGCCGCCCGCGCGCTTGATCTCCCGCGCGTCGCGTTCGATCTCCTCACCCGCGCTCTGTCCCTTGACCGCCATCATCACCCCGCCCACTCGGGCCAGCGGCAGGCACAGCCCGGCGAGCCTTCCCAAGGGCGCCACCGCACGTGAGACCACCACGTCGGCCCGCCCCTGCGGGTCGACCTCTTCGGCCCTGGCGCGCAGCACTTCCACGTTCACGAGGTCGAGCTCGTCGACCACTTCGCGGAGGAAGTCCACTCTCCGCTGCATCGGCTCCACCAGCGTCACCAACAGGTCGGGCCGCGCGATCGCCAGCGGGATGCCCGGCAGTCCCCCACCGGAGCCCACGTCGAGCACGTCGGCCTTCTCGGGGATCAGCTCCTCGATCACCGCGGAGCCGAGCACGTGTCGCCCCCACAGCCGTGGCACCTCCCTCGGGCCGATGAGGCCGCGTTCGATGCCGGTGGTGGCGAGGATGGCCACGTAGCCCTCGGCCAGTGCGATCCGCTGCTCGTCGCTTCCGAACACAGAGGCCAATGTTTCACGTGAAACATTGGCCTCTGAGGATTCGGAACCCTCGACGGGTTCCTCTGTCATGTCGTTCCTTCGGTCTACTCGGCGGGCTTGACGACGACCCGGCGGCGCGGCTCGGCGCCCTCCGACTCGCTCTGCACGCCGTCGGTGGCGTTGATGACGTCGTGGACGCATTTGCGTTCGAACGCGCTCATCGGTTCCAGCTTCGCCACTTCACCGGTCTCGATGACCTGCTTGGCGGTCTTCTCGGCCAGCTCGGCGAGCTTCTTGCGACGCCCGGCGCGGTAGCCCCCGATGTCCAGCATCAGGCGGGAGTGGTCGCCGGTCTTGCGGTAGACCGCCAGGCGGCACAGCTCCTGAAGCGCCTCCAGGGTCTGCCCCTTGGGGCCCACCAGGCCACCGAGCTCTTCGCCCACGATCTCCACCTGGGGCCGGTCGCCGACCACCAGTTCGTCGATGTCCCCGTCGATGTCGAGGATGTCGAGGAGGCCCTCCATGTAGTCGGCGGCCACTTCGCTCTGCTCAAAGAGGTCGTCTTCGGAGGCCACCTCGTCCTCCCGCACCGTTGCACCCATAATTGCCAACTCGTCCTATCGCTCGTTATAAGCCTAGTTTGCACCATTGTGGCTGATCCGGAGCGCGCGCAGGCGCTCCCCGGACCGTCCCCTAGCCTTTTTTCTTCTTCGAGGCCTGCTGCGCGCCGCTGACCTTCTTGGCCCTGGCGATGCGTTCAGACCTGGAGAGGTTCTTGCCCGAACCGGGGCCGCCCTTGGCGGCCGACGTCGGTCCGGAGGAGCCGTTCGCGCCCGCGCCGTTGACAGGCTTCTTCGGCTGCGAGCCCTTCGGCTTCTGCCCCGGCTTGGGGGCCAGGTTCTTGCGACGCTCCTCGGCCTCTTTCTGCTCGGCGAGCATCTGCTCGTGCGCCTTGCTGCCGGGCTTGGGCGGCTTGGTGGCCGAGTTCTGCGCGGGCGGCGGGTACTTGCGGAGCACGTACTGCTGCTGCGCGAGCGAGAAGAGGTTGTTGATCGTCCAGTAGATGACCACGCCGATCGGGAACGCGCCGGCCGAGAAGATCATGATCACCGGGATGCCGTAGAGCATCACCTTCTGGATCATGCGCTGGTTCGGGTCCTCGTTCCAGCCGGTCTTGAGGATCATCTGCCGGGTGGTGAGGAAGGTCGTGAGGATCATGAGCGCGCCGAGGACGCCCGCCACGAGCTTCACGTTGACCGAGGAGGAGCCGACGTCGGCGAGCTGGTCGGCGGGGGTGAGGAAGGTGCTCCAGAACGGGGCGCCGAAGAGCTTGGCGTGGACGTAGGAGAGCCAGTCGCCGGTGTTCCCGGCGTCGATCCCGCTCCAGCCGTAGAGGTCGGTGTTCTTCGTCTGCGCGGGGTCGGGGCGGCGCAGGACGTGGAACAGCGCGAGGAAGACCGGCATCTGGATGAGGATGGGAAGGCAGCCCATGAGGGGGTTGGCCTTCTCCTTGCGGTACAGCTCCATCATCTCTTTCTGGAGCGTCTCGCGGTCACCCTTGTAGCGCTCCTGGAGCGCCTTGATCTCGGGGGCGAGCTTCTGCATCGCGCGCTGCGACTGGATCTGCTTGACGAACAGCGGGAAGAGGATGATGCGCAGCGTCAGCACCACGCCGAGGATGGCGAGCACCCAGGCCCAGTCGGATTCGAGGAAGCCGTTCTCGTGACCGAAGACCCTTGCCCACAGGTCGTGCCAGAACAGCAGCACCCACGACACGCCGTTGTAGGCCCACTCCATCACTTGAGGACTCCAGTCATCTCGGTCTCCGATTTCACGTGCTCATGCCGTGGGGGTACGGGGTCGTGGCCCCCAGGATGAAAGGGGTGGCACCGTCCGAGCCGCCGCAGGCTCAACCATATGCCACGGACGGCGCCGTGCTCGGACAGCGCCTCAAGGGTATATGCGCTGCAACTGGGGTAGAAGCGGCAGCGTGCCGGCAGGGCCGGGCTTATCCATCGACGGTACGCGACGACCGGTGCGCCGACCACTCTGACCGAAAGGGGGCGCTTGGGGGACGGGGCGGCGCTCATGGCGCGTCCCGCCGGGCGCGGCCGCCCTTGCCGGTGCGGGCCGCTTCGACGGCCTCGGCCAGGTCGCGGTGCAGCTGGTCGAAGTCGCGTTCGGCGGCGCGGGGGGTGGCGCGCACGACCACGTCGGTGCCGGCGGGCCAGTGCGGGAGTTCGGCGGCGGCGGCGTGGCGCAGGCGGCGCTTGACCTTGTTGCGCACGACCGCGTTGCCCACGGCCTTGGAAACGACGAAACCCGCCCGCGCCGTGCGGTGTGCATCGGCTTCGGACGGTGTCGTCGGCGCCTGAGACGCCGGGGGGTCTTCGGTCTGGCTGGTCTCGGGTGCCCAGTGCACGACGACGCCGCCGCGTGCGGCGCGGCGGCCTCGCTTGAGCGCCGAACCGAAGTCCCGGCTGCTGCGAATACGCGCGTCGACTGGAAGCACCTGGATCACGTCCTCATGGGGCCCCTGGTCGGGACCGGCGGGCTCAGGCCCGCGGACCGCCGTGCGGGGGACGGGAGGCGAGCGCTCAGACGGTCAGCTGCTTGCGGCCCTTGTTGCGACGCGCGTTGATGATGGCGCGCCCGGCACGGGTGCGCATGCGCAGCCGGAAGCCGTGGGTGCGCTTGCGACGGCGGTTGTTCGGCTGGTAGGTGCGCTTGCTCACGACGGATGTCTCCCATTACAGATCAAGTTGCCACGCGCCGGGCCCGGGGGCCCGGCCCCGGATCGGGGCCACGGGGACGCGGAGAACAGCCTAGCAGGGCATTCACGTCGGGCCCCAGCCGCGGACGGCGGGTGTGGTACGCCCCTCTGATGGAGTGGGCAACTCACTCATGTTACTCGCCGCGTCCGGACCGTCGCCAGCGCGGTGGGCCTTCTTGTGGCGGTCTTCCCAGGTCCGCCCGGCGGGTCGCGGCAGCGCCTGTGGAGCGGCCTGGCAACCGATGCGAGCAGCCTGTGGATAACTTCGCTCGATCGGTGGACGACTTCGGCGGCCCCCGTTGGGCTTCGTCGGGGAACTCACAAGAAAACGCTGGTCATGACCGTGATTCAGGAAACATTGTCACAAGGCGCGCATGTGCACAGGCCAGGTGAAGGCCTGTGGATAACCTGTGGAAAACTTGCTGGATCGCACTGGGGACGACCGGGTGCGGCGGTGCGGAACGCCTGCGTTGGAGCCTACCTGGTGCGGTCTCCGAACTTCGCGAAAACGCCCGTTCGAGGACAGACGACCAAGCAGAGGGATGGCGAAGGTGACCGACCAAGATCTGTCGGCGGTCTGGTCGGCGGTGACCGCCGAGCTGGCCGACGCGTCGGCGCTGACCCGCCAGCAGGCGGCGTGGATGCGCCTGACGCGGCCGATGCTGGCGGTGGCGGGGACCTTCATCATCGAGGCCCCGGACAAGTTCGCGCGTTCGGCGTTCGAGTCGAAGCTGCGGGTGCCGATCAGCGAGGCGCTGTCGAAGCACTTGGGGCAGCCGACCCAGATCGCGGTCACGTTGCAGGAGAAGCAGTCCGAGCCCGCTCCCTCGGCCCCCGCGGCCGAGGACGACACGATCGTGTTCGCGCGTCTGGCCTCGTTCGAGGCCCCGCCTGAGCCGGTGCCCTCGCCGCCCGCCCCTCGCGTCGAGCCGTCCCCGCCCCGCGAGGAGCCCGCGCCCACGCCGCCTAAGGACGTGGAGTCGGAGGAGACGTACCGGACCCGGCGTCCGGTCCCGTCGCAGAATCCGCCGAGCCTGTTCGACACGGCGGCGTTCCGGCACGGGGAGGCCGAGCGGGCGCCCGAGCGCGCGCCGCAGGCCCCTGCGCCCGAGCCCTCGCCGCCGTCGCCGATTCCGCATCAGGCGACGCGTCCGGCCGAGCCCCAGCATTGGGAGGACCACACCCCGGAGCCGCCGGCCGACGAGTTGGAGCGGGTGCTGTCGGAGACGGCCGCGCGCCGCGGGGAGATGGGCGCGAAGGAGAACGGTGCGGCCCCGCCGGTCGCGCCGCCGCCTTCGGACGACCCGGATCCGGCGCGTCGGGGCGGGATCACCAAGCCGGGGCAGGACTCGGCGCCGGTGAAGGCCGTGGACGGGGTGGGGCGGCTCAACCCGCGGTACAACTTCGACACGTTCGTGATCGGTTCCTCGAACCGGTTCGCCCACGCGGCGGCGTTCGCGGTGGCCGAGGCTCCGGCGAAGGCCTACAATCCGCTGTTCATCTACGGCGGTTCGGGTCTGGGCAAGACGCACCTGCTGCACGCGGTGGGTCATTACGCGCACGATCTGGGCACGGCGCAGTCGGTTCGCTATGTGACGACCGAGGAGTTCACGAACGACTTCATCAACTCGCTGTCGGACCGCAGGCAGCAGGCGTTCCAGCGCCGCTACCGGGACGTGGACATCCTCCTGATCGACGACATCCAGTTCCTGATGGACCGCGAGCGCACGCAGGAGGAGTTCTTCCACACCTTCAACACGCTGCACAACGCGAACAAGCAGCTGGTGATCTCCTCGGACCGCTCGCCCAAGCAGCTCCAGACGCTCGAGGACCGGCTGCGCACCCGCTTCGAGTGGGGGCTGTTGGCGGACATCCAGCCGCCGGACCTGGAGACGCGGATCGCGATCCTGCGCAAGAAGGCGGTGCAGGACGACCTGAACGTGCCGACCGACGCGGTGGAGTTCATCGCGACGCAGATCCACCATTCGATCCGCGAGTTGGAGGGCGCGCTCATCCGCGTCACCGCGTACGCGAGCCTCAACCGCAAGCCCGTCGACCTGGGTCTGGCCGAGGAGGTCCTGCACGACCTGATCCCCGAGTCGGGCAAGAGCACCGAGCTGACGGTGGACCAGATCATGCAGGCCACCGCGGACTACTTCGGGGTGCAGGCCGGGGACCTCAAGGGGAACTCGCGCTCGCGGGTGCTGGTGAACGCCCGTCAGGTCGCGATGTACCTGTGCCGGGAGATGACGGATCTGTCGCTGCCGCGGATCGGCCAGGCCTTCGGGGGCAGGGACCACACCACGGTGATGCACGCGAACAAGAAGATCCGCAAGCAAATGGCCGAGCGTCGGGCCTTGTACAACCAGATCGCGGAATTGACCAATCGTTTGAAACACACGGGCGATTGAGTGGGCCTGTGGACAACTCTGTGGAAAAGCTGTGGATAAACCCGCATTTCTGTGGAAAGCCTGTGGACGACGTGTGGAAAACAGCCGCGGGCGTGATTTCGGCTCGGCTTTTTCCTGTGGAGAAACCTGTGCATAACCTGTGGAAAAGCTGTGGACAACCCTGTGGATGAGATGTGGAAAACTCGGTGGATGTCGGGGGCTGTGGATAAGCTCCTGATTCATCCACAGGTTCTCCACAGGTCGTCCACAACCCCATATCGCAGTTGAGCTGCGAAAAGGCGGCTTTTCCACAGTTTCCACAGCACCGACGACTACGACGACAGTTATATCTATAGAGAGTTCATTAGTAATAGCGCTGTGAACAACCGAGCTTCATCAAGAAGGAGCGACCCATGAAGTTCCAAGTTGACCGAGACACGTTCGCCGACGCGGTCTCGTGGACCGCCAAGAGCCTCCCGGCCCGCCCGTCGGTGCCCGTCCTCGCGGGCGCGCGCCTGTCGGTCGACGAGGGCAGCCTGACCATCTCCGGTTTCGACTACGAGATCTCCACCCGGGTCACCGTGGAGGTCACCGGCGAGTCGGCCGGGACCGCCCTGGTCTCGGGCAAGCTCCTCGCCGAGATCGTCAAGGCCCTCCCCCACAAGCCGGTCGACTTCGTGGTCGACGGCCCCCACGCCGAGCTCACGTGCGGCTCGGCGCGTTTCACCCTGCCGACCATGCCGTTGGAGGACTACCCGAGCCTGCCGCAGATGCCCGAGGCGATCGGCACGATCGACGCCGAGGAGTTCGCCAAGGCCGTGGCCCAGACCGCCGTCGCCGCGGGCAAGGACGAGACCCTGCCGACGATGACCGGCGTCCAGGTCGAGCTCTCCGATCGCGGCATCGGCATGCTGGCGACCGACCGCTACCGCATGGCCATCCGCGACACCACCTGGGAGCCCGGCGTCGCCGACGTGGATGTCACGGTCTTGGTGCCCGCCAAGGCCCTCGCCGACACCGCCCGCACCTTCGGGTCGCTCTCGGGTCCGGTCACGATCGCCGTCCCGGCGGGCACCGAGGGCGCGCCCGGGATGATCGGGTTCATCTCCGGCGGTCGCCAGACCACCTCCCGCGTCCTCGACGGCCAGCTGCCGCCGCTGCGGAGCCTTCTGGCGACCTCGTACGCGACCACGTTGCGCGTCAAGACCTCCGAGCTGATCGAGGTGGCCCGCCGCGTCGCGCTCGTCGGCGACCGCAACTCCCCGATCCGCCTCTCCTTCGACGAGGACGGGCTGATCGTCGAGGCCGGCGGCCACGAGGACGCCAAGGCCTCCGAGGCGATGGACTGCGCGCTCGACGGCGAGGCCGGGAAGATCGCGTTCAACCCGACCTACCTGCTCGACGGGCTCGCCGCCGTCGACGCGCCCTACACCGCGTTCAAGATGAACGAGCTCGGCAAGCCGGTCGTGATGACCGGGCAGCCCGCGCCCGAAGATGAGGACTCGGACACAAACCACGACGTGTTCCTGTACATGCTGCAACCATTGCGTTGGGACGCCTGACCGGCGCACAACGACGTGTTCGACCCTGGCGCACGGAACATCGCTGATCGCTTTGTGAAAGGGGGCGCGACATGCAACTGGGCATGATCGGGCTCGGCAAGATGGGCGGCAACATGAAGTTGCGGCTCGAAAAGGCCGGACACCATGTCGTCGGCTACGACCGCAACCCGGACGTGGCCGACGTCGGCTCTCTGGAAGACCTCGTGGCCGCGCTGGAGGGCCCGCGGGCCGTCTGGGTCATGGTGCCCGCCGGAGAGCCCACCAGGTCCACCGTGACCGAGCTGGCGGGCCTCCTGTCGGAAGGGGACGTGGTCGTCGACGGCGGCAACTCCCGCTTCACCGACGACGCGGTCAACGCCGCGCTCCTGGCCGAGCGCGGCATCGGCTACGTCGACGCCGGGGTCTCCGGCGGCGTCTGGGGCCTCGCCGAGGGCTACGCGCTCATGGTCGGCGGATCCGAGGCCGACGTGGCCCGCCTCCAGCCGATCTTCGACGCGCTCAAGCCCGAAGGCGAGTTCGGCTTCGTCCACGCCGGCGGGGTCGGCGCGGGCCACTACGCCAAGATGGTCCACAACGGCATCGAGTACGCCATGATGCAGGCCTACGCCGAGGGTTACGAGCTCCTGGAGGCCAGCGAGTACGTCGAGAACGTCCCCGAGGTCTTCAAGTCCTGGCGCTCGGGCACCGTGATCCGCTCCTGGCTGCTCGACCTCATGGACCGGGCCCTGGACGAGGACCCCGAACTGGCCCACATCAAGGGCTACGTCGAGGACTCCGGCGAGGGCCGCTGGACCGTGGACGAGGCCGTGCGCCTGCGGGTCCCGCTCCCGGCGATCACCGAGTCCCTGTTCGCCCGCTTCACCTCCCGCCAGGAGGACTCCCCGGCGATGAAGGCCGTCGCGGCGCTGCGCAATCAGTTCGGCGGCCACGCCGTGAAATCCGAATAATCCAGAGCGGCACAATAGAGGCGTGCGTGTACGACAGCTGCAACTGAGCGACTTCAGGTCCTACGCGCACGCCCAGGTCATGTTCGACGAGGGGCCCTCGATCCTGGTGGGCCCCAACGGACACGGTAAGACCAACCTGGTCGAGGCCCTCGTCTACCTCGCGAACCTCCGCTCCCACCGCGTCTCGGCCGACGCGCCCCTGGTCCGCCAGGGCTGCGAGCAGGCCGTCATCCGCGCCGAGATCGTCCACGACTCCCGCCGCCTCCTCGCCGAGCTCGCCGTCATCCCCGGCCGCTCCAACAAGGCCCGCCTCAACAAGACCCCCCTCGCCCGCCCCCGCGAGATCATCGGCGCCCTCAAGGCCATCGCCTTCGCCCCCGAGGACCTCGCGCTCGTGCGCGGCGAACCGGCCGCCCGCCGCCGCTACCTCGACGAGCTGCTGTGCGCGCGCCTCCCCCGCTACGCGGGCGTCCGCGCCGACTACGAACGGGTCCTCAAGCAGCGCAACACCCTCCTGCGCACCGCCTACCTCGCCAAGAAGACCGGCGGGCGCGGCCCCGGCGGCGCCGAGATGGCCACCCTCGACGCGTGGGACGCCCACCTCGCCGAACACGGCGCCGAACTCCTCGCAGGTCGACTCGCCCTCCTCGAGGACCTCGCCGAACCCGTGGCCAAGGCCCACGCCAAGATCGCCGACGGCCGCTCCGAAGTCGCCCTCGCCTACGAGTCCGAACTCGGTACCGACCTCACCCCCGACCGGGACGTGCTCACCGCGCGCCTCGCCGCCGCGCTGGCCGCGGCCCGCTCCAAGGAGGTCGAGCGCGGCTCGACCCTCGTCGGCCCCCACCGCGACGACCTCGACCTGATGCTCGGCTCGCTCCCGGTCAAGGGCTACGCCTCCCACGGCGAGACCTGGTCGGTGGCGCTCTCGCTTCGCTTGGGCGCGTTCGAACTCCTGCGATCGGACGGCACCGCCCCGATCCTCATCCTCGACGACGTGTTCGCCGAGCTCGACGCCACGAGGCGCGAACGCCTCGCGGAGTACGCTGAAGCCGCACCGCAGACGCTCATCACGTGCGCGGTCGCGGGCGACGTGCCCGCGAGGCTCACCGGCGCCCGCTACGACGTGTGGGAAGGGGAGATCAAGCGTGTCCTTTAACGGTTCGGGCGGCGGCTACGACTACCGTCCCCGCCCCCGCAGGCGCGGTAAATCCGACGACCCGCGCTTCCGCAAGGAGTGGTCCGGGCCCGGCCCCGACAAGCGCGACCCCGAACTGCTCGGCAGCCTCCTCCCCCAGATCGTGCGCAAGAACGGCTGGACCCGCAAAGTCGCCGACGCCTCGGTGTTCGGCCGCTGGGAGGCCATCGTCGGCCCCGACATCGCGAGCCACTGCCGCCCCGAACGGCTGGAGAACGGCGAGCTCCTGGTGGTGGCCGAGTCCACCGCCTGGGCCACCCAGCTGCGCCTGTTCTCGCGCCAGATCCACGGCAAGCTCGCCGCCGCGCTGGGCCCGAGCGTGGTCAAGCGCCTGAAGATCACCGGACCGAACCAGCCGACTCGTTCCTTCGGCCCGAGGCGAGTACGGTTTAATGGCTCCCGTGACACATTCTGAAGCCGTCCACCCCTAGGCCCGTAGGGGGGTTCATGTCCGAGCCCCCTGATGCGACTGTGACGACAACGAGGCGCACAGACACCGAACCAGCGGCGCTGACGCAGTAGACTTGACAGATGCGGTTGCGGCCGGCGTTCCCGACGCCCGGCCACTTCCATGGTCGACCTCAGGCACTGACGCCGGCGCGACCCTCTCGCCCGGACGGACCAGACATCCGGTGCGTCCGCGCCCAGACGGCTGAAAGTGTCACAGGCATCGACTAGCTTTCTCACTACTGACCGTGTACGACGACAGAAGGAGTTGCCGGTGGCGGCGAAGCAGCAGGACGATTACAGCGCCGGTTCGCTGCAAGTCCTCGAAGGCCTTGAGGCCGTCAGGAAGCGCCCTGGCATGTACATCGGCTCGACCGGCGAGCGCGGCCTGCACCACCTCATCTGGGAGATCGTCAACAACTCCGTCGACGAGGCGCTCGCCGGCTACTGCGACGAGATCCTCGTCGCCCTCACCGCCGACGGCGGCGTCGCGGTCACCGACAACGGCCGCGGCTTCCCCGTCGACCTCCACCCCAAGCTCAAGAAGCCCGGTGTCGAAGTGGCCCTCACGGTCCTCCACGCGGGCGGCAAGTTCGACTCCCAGACCTACGCCGTTTCCGGCGGTCTCCACGGCGTCGGCGTCTCGGTCGTCAACGCCCTGTCCACCCGCGTCTCGGTCGAGATCCGCCGCGACGGCCACGTGTGGCGCCAGGACTACAAGCACGCCCAGCCCGGCCCGCTGGAGAAGGGCGAGAAGGCCGACACGACCGGCACGATCCTCACCTTCTGGCCCGACGACACGATCTTCGAGACCGTCGAGTGGGACTACAAGACGATCTACCGCCGCCTCCAGGAGATGGCCTTCCTCAACAAGGGCCTGTCGCTGACCTTCCGCGACGAGCGCCCCGACCACCTCGATGAGGAGGGCAACGTCCGGTCGGTCACCTTCAAGTACGACGAGGGCATCGCCGACTTCGTGCGCCACCTCAACGCCTCCAAGAGCCCGATCCACCCCACGGTGGTCTCGTTCCAGGCCGAGGACACCAAGGAGCACCACTCCGTCGAGATCGCGATGCAGTGGAACGAGTCCTACGGCGAGTCGGTCTACACCTTCGCCAACGCGGTCAACACCCACGAGGGCGGCACCCACGAGGAGGGCTTCCGGGCGGCGCTGACCAACGCGGTCAACAAGTACGGCCTGGAGAAGAAGATCATCAAGTCCGAGAAGGACCGCCTCTCCGGAGACGACATCCGCGAGGGCCTGGCCGCGATCATCTCCCTGAAGCTGCGCGAGCCGCAGTTCGAGGGCCAGACCAAGACCAAGCTCGGCAACACCGAGATCAAGGGCTTCGTGCAGCGCGTGTGCAACGAGTGGCTCCCCGACTGGCTCGACCGCCACCCCAAGGAAGCGCGCGTCATCGTCCAGAAGGCCTCCAGTGCCGCGAACGCCCGCAAGGCCGCCGCGCAGGCCCGCAAGCTCGCGCGCCGCAAGAGCCTGCTGGAGACCTCCTCGATGCCCGGCAA
This sequence comes from Glycomyces sp. NPDC046736, assembly GCF_040645615.1. Classification (NCBI taxonomy): domain Bacteria; kingdom Bacillati; phylum Actinomycetota; class Actinomycetes; order Glycomycetales; family Glycomycetaceae; genus Glycomyces; species Glycomyces sp. NPDC046736. The sequence goes on from NZ_JBEYYO010000015.1 coordinate 59,483, forward strand.
GCTCGCCGACTGCCAGTCGACCAACCCCGAGGAGTGCGAGATCTTCGTGGTCGAGGGCGACTCGGCCGGCGGCTCGGCCAAGCAGGGCCGCAACCCCCGCACGCAGGCGATCATGCCCATCCGCGGCAAGATCCTCAACGTGGAGAAGGCCCGCCTCGACAAGATCCTCAAGAACAACGAGGTCCAGGGCATGATCACCGCCCTGGGCACCGGCATCCACGAGGAGTTCGACGCCGAGAAGCTGCGCTACCACAAGGTCATCTTGATGTCCGACGCCGACGTCGACGGCCACCACATCAACACGCTGCTGCTCACGCTGCTGTTCCGGTTCATGCGGCCGCTCATCGAGCTGGGCCACGTGTACATGAGCCAGCCGCCTCTGTACAAGATCAAGTGGAACAAGAAGGGCGACCTGGTCGACTACGCGTATTCGGACGCCGAACGCGACCGGATCATCGAGGCCGGGGTGTCCTCGGGCAAGGCCGACCCGCGGCGCTCGGACGGCGTGCAGCGCTACAAGGGTCTCGGTGAGATGAACTACACCGAACTGTGGGAGACGACCATGGACCCCTCGCAGCGCAACCTGCTCCAGGTTCAGCTCGACGACGCGGCAACCGCTGACGAGCTCTTCAGCGTCCTGATGGGTGAGGACGTGGAGAGCCGTCGCCGCTTCATCCAGGAGAACGCCAAGGACGTCCGGTTCTTGGACATCTAAGCGCAACGGCCCGACACGACTTCGTCTGATACAGCAAGGAAGCACTGGTGCCTGAGAACAACCAAGACCAGCTTGAGATCCCCGAGGGCCACGGCCGCATCGAACCGGTCGGCATCGAAGTGGAGATGTCGCGCTCCTACCTCGACTACGCGATGAGCGTGATCGTGGGCCGGGCGCTGCCCGACGTGCGCGACGGTCTCAAGCCGGTCCACCGCAAGATCCTGTACGCGATGTACGACGGCGGCTACCGTCCCGACCGCGGGTACGTCAAGTGCTCGCGCGTCATCGGCGACGTCATGGGGCAGTTCCACCCGCACGGCGACGGCGCGATCTACGACTCGCTGGTGCGCATGGCCCAGCCGTGGAGCCTGCGCTACCCGCTCATCGACGGCCAGGGCAACTTCGGCTCCCCGGGCAACGACCCGGCCGCCGCGCACCGCTACACCGAGTCGCGCCTCGAGCCGCTCGCGATGGAGATGCTGCGCGACATCGACGAGGAGTCGGTCGACTTCGAGCCGAACTACGACGGCAAGACCACCGAGCCGACGATCCTGCCCTCGCGGATCCCGAACCTGCTCATGAACGGCTCGGAGGGCATCGCGGTCGGCATGGCCACCAAGATCCCGCCGCACAACCTGCGCGAGGTCGCCGCGGCCGTCGACTGGTGCCTGGACAACCACGAGGCCACCGACGAGGAAGCGCTCGAAGCGATCCTCGGGATCATCACCGGCCCCGACTTCCCGACCGGCGCCACGATCCTGGGCCGCTCGCCCATCGAGGACGCCTACCGCACCGGGCGCGGCTCGATCAAGATGCGCGCCGTCGTCGAGGTCGAGGAGGACGCCAAGGGCCGCGCCTGCCTGGTCGTCACCGAACTGCCCTACCAGGTCAACCCCGACAACCTGGCCGAGCGCATCGCCGACCTGGTCAAGGACGGCAAGCTCGGCGGGATCGCCGACATCCGCGACGAGTCCTCCGGGCGCACCGGCATGCGCATCGTGATCGTGCTCAAGCGCGACGCGGTGCCGAAGGTCGTGCTCAACAACCTGTACAAGCACACGCAGCTCCAGGAGACGTTCGGCGCGAACATGCTCGCGCTGGTCGACGGGGTGCCGCGCACGCTCAACATCGGCCAGATGGTCCGCTACTACGTGGCCCACCAGATCGAAGTGATCGTCCGCCGCACCCGCTACCGGATGCGCAAGGCCGAGGAGCGCGCCCACATCCTGCGCGGCCTGGCCAAGGCCCTCGACCTGCTCGACGAGACGATCGCGCTCATCCGCCGCTCGCCTTCGGCCGAGGAGTCCAAGACCGGCCTGATGAGCCTGCTCGACGTGGACGAGGTCCAGGCCGTGGCGATCCTCGACATGCAGCTGCGCCGCCTCGCGGCCCTGGAGCGGCAGCGGATCATCGACGAGCTGGCCGAGATCGAGGCCAAGATCGCCGACTTCGCGGACATCCTCGCCAAGCCCGAGCGCCAGCGGCTCATCGTCCGCGAGGAGCTGGGCGCGGTGGTGGCCCGCTGGGGCGACGAGCGGCGCACGCAGATCCTGCCCGACGCCGGCGAGGTGTCGATGGAGGACCTCATCGCCCGCGAGGACGTGGTGGTCACCATCACCCGCGGCGGGTACGTCAAGCGCACCAAGACCGACTCGTTCCGCTCCCAGAAGCGCGGCGGGAAGGGCGTCCAGGGCGCGCAGCTCAAGCAGGACGACATCGTCTCGCACTTCTTCGTGTGCACCACGCACGACTGGATCCTGTTCTTCACGAACAAGGGCCGCGTGTACCGCGCGAAGGCGTACGAGCTGCCCGAGGCGAGCCGCACGGCCCGCGGGCAGCACGTGGCGAACATCCTCGCGTTCGGTCCCGACGAGACGATCGCGCAGGTCATCCAGCTCGCCCACTACGAGGTCGTGCCGTACCTGGTGCTGGCCACCCGCGGCGGCCTGGTCAAGAAGTCCAAGCTCACCGACTTCGACTCCCCGCGCACCGGCGGCATCGTGGCGATCAACCTGCGCGACGGCGACGAGCTCGTGGGCGCTTCACTGGTCGAGCCCGAGGACGACCTGCTGCTCATCTCGCGCAAGGCCCAGTCGATCCGGTTCCAGGCCACCGACGAGGCGCTGCGGCCGATGGGCCGCGCGACCAGCGGCGTGATCGGGATGCGGTTCGTCGGCGACGACGAATTGCTCACGATGATCGTGTTGAGAGATAATATGGACATCCTCGTGGCGACCAGCCGCGGTTACGCGAAGCGGACTCCCGTCGACGCGTATCCGCCGCAAGGCCGCGGCGGGAAGGGCGTCCTGACGGCTAAGATCACGGAACGCCGCGGCGATCTGGTGGGGGCGCTGTCGGTGACGCAGGAGGACGAATTGTTCGCGATCACCTCGGAGGGAGGCGTCATCAGGACCCCGGTCAAGCCGGTCCGTCAGACTTCGGACCGCAACACCATGGGCGTCAAGCTGATCGACCTGCCCGAAGAGGTCTCGCTGCTCGCGATCACCAGGAGCGCCGAGGAACCCGATGAGGGGCAGGACGAGTAGATGACCGACGCGAAGGCCACCGCCGCGGAGACCGAGCGCGAAGAGGACGTCCCGGAGTTCTCCGAGACGCCTGAAGCGGCCGAGCAGCCGAAGGCCGACGACGAGTCGTCCTCGTCCTCCGCAGCGCCCGCTCACGACCAGACGCTGACGCTGCGCCGTCCCCCGGGGATGACGCCGCCGCCGGTGAGCCCTGAGGCGGTGCCGCCGTCCTCGACGGGGAACACCGCAGCGCATCAGGCCGCCGGGGTGGCCTCCTCGGCGCGGGTCGCCGACGCGGTCCGCGCGGCGCGCGCCGCGGTCAGCCAGGCGACGGCGCGGGGCCCGCGCCGGGCCCGGCTCCGGCTCAAGCGCATCGACCCGTGGTCGGTGATGAAGTTCGCGTTCGCCGTGTCGATCGTGCTGTTCATCGTCATGGTCGTGGCCACCACGGTCCTGTACATCGCGCTCGACGCGATGGGCGTGTTCGACACCGTCAACGACATGCTCCAGATGCTCATGGGCACCTCCGCCAACACCGATACGGGGGCGGCGGCGACCACCACGGAGTTCAGGATCACCGCGAAGGGCGTCATCGGGGCCGCGGCCCTGCTCGGCGTGGTCAACATGGTCCTGTTCACCGCCCTGGCGACCCTGGGCTCGTTCATCTACAACGTGTGCGCCGACCTGGTCGGCGGCGTCGAGGTCACCCTCGCCGAGCGCGACTAGCAAGCAAGGCGGAGACGCCCGCGGCCCGAAGGCCGCGGGCGTCCTCGCGTCCAAGTGACGGCGGTCCCTTCTCCCCAGGCCCCTGTTCGCCAAGCGTCGAAGCGGTGAGGTAATCTTTCCCAGCGCTGCCGTTCTGGCAGATCGCAAACCTTGCAAGGGCGTATAGCTCAGGTGGTTAGAGCGTCGAGCTGATAACTCGAAGGTCCCAAGTTCGAGTCTTGGTACGCCCACCAACAACCCGCCGTCACCCGGCGGGTTTTTTCATGCCCCCGGCCCGGAAGCCCACACGGAGAAGACCGAGGTCGCGAGGTTGGCGGCTTCGCCGGGCGGACTGGGAGCAGGTCGAGCAGCGCTACGCCGGCGTCGCCGCCTCGCAGCCCCTCGGAATATCCGGCCTGCCCGGGGCCTTGGAACTGGGGATACCCGGCCCTCGTTCGAAAGAGCCCCCATGAGCGACGCGCGTTCCTTCCTGTTCGTGCTCGGTTCCGCCCGCCAGGGCGGGAACACCGAGTCCCTCGCCCGCGCCGCCGCCGAGCACCTCGAACCCGAGGCCGAGCAGCGGTGGATCCACCTGGGCGAGCTGGGCCTGCCGCCGTTCATCGACCGCCGCCACACGGGCGACGGCATCACGCCTGCGGCTGAGGGCCCCGAGCGCGTCGTCCAGGAGGCCACGCTCGCGGCCACCGACGTGGTGATCGCGTCCCCGCTGTACTGGTACTCGGTGACCGCGAACGTCAAGACCTACCTCGACTACTGGTCGGGCTGGCTGCGCGTGCCCGGGCTCGACTTCCAGCCGCGCATGGGCGGGCGGCGGCTGTGGGGCGTCACCGCGTATGCCGACACCGACCCCGCGCGGGCCGAACCGCTCGTGGGCACGCTGCGGATCACTGCCGACTACATGCGCATGGACTGGCGCGGCGTCCTCCTCGGCCACGGCTCGCGCCCCGGCCAGGTCCTCGCCGACGAGCAGGCCCTGAGCGCCGCCAAGAGCTTCTTCGCGCCCGCCCCCGACACGCCGCGCGACGTGCCCGGAGTCCGCTACTAGCCGCCCCCCACCGGCCTGCCCCACCGGCCCGGCCCGCCGCAGTTCGCTATGCTGAGTCGCATCGTGCAGTGCCGATCACGGCATTGCTGTTCGCGGCAATCTCTGATATGGGGGGCCTGGGTCCATGTGGAAGAAGATCTTGATCGTCGCCGGTGTGGCCACGGTCGCATTCGTCGTGGCCAAGAAGGTCAAGTCGATCAACGACGACCGCACCCTGTGGCACGAGGCCACCACCTCCGCGGAAGACGTCCGCTGACGCATCGCGTTAGCCAACTCACTGCGCTCCGGGTATCCTCGCTGTTGCCACCCGCACGGCGGGGATACTCGTACGACACCACGGGGCCATAGCTCAATTGGCAGAGCACCGCCTTTGCAAGGCGGGGGTTAGGAGTTCGATTCTCCTTGGCTCCACAATAAGGTCTGGTCTTGAACCCAGAGCCTTCTGAATATTGTTGTCGTTAGCGGCATCAGCTTCCGGGCTGGTGCCGCTTTCGCGTGCCTGGTCGCGGTAGGTCAGGAGCGGAGTGATGCTGTCGCTGGTCTGGCTGGCGGTGATGACTGGTTGCTTGGTGTCGTCGGCGTCGAGGGTGAGTCGGGTAAAGCAGATCGTGTTGAGGGTGCGGCGGTCTTCGTCGACGAGTGATTCGTAGAGGCTGCGGGGGTTGGCCAGGAGGTCGAGGAAGGGCGTGACGATCTCTGCGGCTCGGTCGAGGCGCGGGGTGGTGTCGGTGGCCAGTTGCGTGTCGATGCGTTCGCGTTGGTTGTGGATGTCCTGGATCTTCGCGGTGAGTTTCTCGGTGGGCCAGTCGGGGTGGCCGAGCAGTTCGATGATCTGGTTTTCGAGTGCGTCGAGTCGGGTGCGTTCGCGTTTGAGGTTGCGGCGCAGGGTCGTCGTTGTGCGGTGGTCGGTGGCGACAGCGTTGGCGAGGCCGGTCCTGGTGCTGTCGGCTTCGGCGGGTGTGAATGCGATGGTGGCGTAGTGGGCGGCGACGGTGGCCTCGACGTCGGCGACGGCGAATCTGGGGAGGTCGCAGGAGCCGTTTTCGTTGCGGCTGAGGCAGAGGTAGTAGAAGTAGAGGCGGCCGGTCTTGGACTTGGCACGCTCGATGATCAATCGGCGTCCGCAGCGGCCGCACCACACGAGGCCTTTGAGGTAGTGGTTCCATTTGCGTTCGCGCACGCCTGCGCCGTGTTCCTCGTAGAGCACGGTCTGGACTTTGTCGAACAGCTCGGGTGTGATGAGGGGTTCGTGTCGGCCGGGGTACTCGGTGCCGTTGAAGGTGACGTAGCCGAGGTAGTAGCGGTCGCGGAGCATCTGGCCGATCTTGTGGATCGAGAGGAGTGAGCCGGCCGGGTATTTGCGTGTCGGTCGTGACCGCAGCCCGGCGTTGGTGGCGAGCTCACGGAGCGCGGGGAACGAGTGCTGTCCGGTGGCGTACTGCTCGAACAGCATTTTCACCAGCGGTGCGCGGTCGGGGTCGAGAGCGATGGTGCGGATTTCGCGGCCCTCGATGGTGTCGCGGACGTTCAAGTATCCGAGCGGCGGTTTGCCGGGGGTGCCGCCGAGGGCGGCTTTGGCTTCCATCTTGTAGGCGATGTCCTGGCCCGAGACGCGGGACTGGTACTCGTTGAAGCCGTCGACCATGTGCGCCATGAGATCGCCGGTAGGCGAGTCGTCGGTCGGGTCTTTGACCGACAGGATCGAGACCCCGAGGCTGCGGAGTTCGCGTTTGGTGAGTCCGGCGTCGGTGGCGTCGCGGAACAGCCGCGAGCGCATGTACACGACGACGTAGTCGACATCGTGCTGGTTGCGGATGCGGCCCATCATCTTGCGGAACGCGGGGCGTCCGTCGATCGAGCGTGCGGACTTGCCCGGCTCGACGTACTCGTCCGCCACGGTGAGGCCCATCCGTTCGGCAAGCGCCAGGCACGCTTTCCGCTGAGCTGGGATTGAGTTCCCTTCGGGGTCGTAGTCGGTTTCCACCTGCCCCTTGGAGGACACCCGCAAGTACAACACCGCTCTGCCGCCGAGCTGCATCTTCTCTTCCTGTAGGTCGGTCATGCCGCCGGTTCCCCTTTGTCGTCGCCCGTATCGCTGTCAGGGGCCGCAACGTCGCATTCCGCATCGCCGTCGGTGTCGCTCCTGCGGAGCGCCGCGCGCAGCAGCAGCGCGGCCAGGCGGTCGGTGTCGATCACGTCGCGCCGTTCCCCGGTGATGCGGATGTGCCGTTCTGCCCGGCTCACCGCACCCACCACCAGGTGTAAGCGCAGGTAGCGGCCCCTGCGGTGACCGTAGCTCGTACTCGGAGCAGGTACGAGCCTTCAGCACGGACGGGTGATGGGTCTCGGAGCGTGCTTGATGACTGCGGATAGTCGACGGCTGAGCCGTGTGCAGCGCAGTGTGGTGGGCGAGCCGGGAGCGCCAGTGGCGTGAGAGTTGACCAGTCCAACGGAGGCGACGAACCGTCACCCGTGGTCTCAGATGACCTTCAACATTACACGGCCGCGCAGGAGAGACCCCTAGGGAAAATAAATGATATAGATGTCGGGCTCGAAGTTTTGCCCGCGCAATGCGAGCCCACCTGCGGAAACACGCCATGGCGTGTTAGGTGGGGACTCGGGAGCGTGCACGGGAGCCGTTGCGGAACCGTTCTCGGAAGCCGCCACACCCCGCACAACGATTCCTCGCCGCTTCAAAGGCAGTGTCTGGCGTTCGGCGGAAGGATCTCCTCAAGCGAACATGGCACTTCGGTCGAGTCCCCAACTTCGCGCCAGACTGCCCCGAGGGGATCGGCGCTGCGGGCGGTGGTTGTGGTTGCGATTCCATGGACGGCGCCGAGCTCGACCAAGCGGTTGTGGAGGTTCGTCTCGCGGCCGGGTTTGGTGAGCTCGATGAGCATCAGTGGCAGCGTCCAAGTCATCTTGAGGTGCCGCTCGATGAAGTCGCTCCAGCGGCGGGCCTTGTCCGCGAGACGCTCAAGGGTCTCGCTTCCGGTGTCGTATTCGAACCAGAATGGCCGCACATCTTGCCCGTCGATCTTGAGGTCGAAGATCCCATCCGGGCGCAAGAGCAGAACGGTGTACCACCGGTGCTCACGTGCCTCCGTCTCCCACGCCGCCAGGCGTGTCGAGGAACGGCTGCGGCAGGAGACGACCAAGCGGGTGTAGAAGTCGTTCACCCCCTCGCGGTGCGGGCGGTGCGCGGAGGAGAACACCACCTCGGCGTGTTCTCTTGCCCGCGCGGGCGTGGGTGCTCGGCCGGGATTGATTGGTCTAGCCATTCCGGAACGATCAGGGCCGGTGTTCTCGTAGGCGACGACGAGGTCAGCATGGAGCAGACGCAACCCAAGCAGACCCAGGTAGTACCGGTACGCGGACCGGGTTCCAGGTCGTGAGCGCGCGAGCACGCCCATCTCGACCAGGGTTGAGAGCCGGTCGCGTGCCGATGAGATCGAGGTGAAGAACAGCCGGCAGATCTGTTCAAGCGTGAACACCTTGAACTTGTCAAGCGCCGCCACAATCTCCCGGTCCCGATCGGTCAAACGCGGTCCAAGCTCTGCAAGAGCCTCGGCAGGTTGCGCTGGTTTCCGCCACGACCCCATAACCGCATCACCTCGCACTCCACTGCGTGTACATGCTCAAGAGCGGTGCCGCTTCACGGCACCGCCTCGCACACATCGACATCCGGTGAATCGTCTCCAGCTCCTCTCGCCGACAACAGAAGCAGCCACTACCACCGCTTCCACGAAGCGCGAGTGTTGCTCGAAAACACCGCTCAGTCGAGCGTTTGTGCGGGGTTGTGAGGGTGGTCGACCCTCACAACCCCGCACAAGCACCCTCACAACCTGACGTCCGCTCGGCGCTATCGCCATGATTGGCTGTTTCGAACCCCGAAACTGCACCACGAAGGGCAGCACCTCACGATGACTGAGCAAGGCCGATCCGCGTTCGAAAGTGGCCTCCCGCTGCCGACGGAAGTCACCGCGACCCTTCAAGTGCTCCTCGCGAAATCGGACCCCACCTTCTCCGCACTGCGTGCTCAAATCCCGTTCGCCAGGGTCGTTGATGGCTGTCCCTGTGGCTGTCCTTCAGTCGGCATCGAGGTCGATCGACTCGCGGTCGGACCGGCGCCATCGAAATCGAGCCCGATCGCATCCGGCTGGTATGACGACCAGACCCACGATGTCGTGCTGTTCACCGAGGACGGCTATCTTTCGGGTCTGGAGCTGAACTACGTCTCCGACGAGGTGCCGACCGCCTGGCCTGACCCCGCGATCCTCGAACCGGAAACTCGCCGCACTACTTGATGCCTGAACGCGTTGCTCGATCTCTGAGCACACGGTTGGTGATTTCCTCGATCGGCACCCAGACCGCGTCGGTGACCTCCTCGTCTTGCAGGACCAGGCTGGACGCTCCGGTGTAGTTGAAGGCGTATCGGAAGTCGGCGTGCCAGTGCTCGGGCTCGCCCTTGGCGGGAGAGTCGGGGATGTGGTGCACGTCGATGTGGAGAGGTCCGTCCCCGATCGGGGTGAGGAACTGGGGGTCGAGTCCGGTTTCCTCGGTGAACTCCCGAACGGCCGCTTCGGTCAGAGTGGCGTCCTCGGGTTCGGTGTGGCCGCCTGGGAGGAGCAGGCGGTCGAGGGCGCGGTGCCAGATGTGCAGGACTTTGCCGTCTTGGTTGAGGACGATGGCACCGCAGGTGACATGCCCAGCGAGTCGTGTTCGGGTGGCGAGGGGCTCGGTGCCGTCCAGCGCGTCCAGGAGCGGGTCGAGGCCGGGCTTGTCGCCGGGGTGGCGGTCGAGGTAGTCCTCGACGGTCGTGGCGATGTCGTGGTTTCCGATCATGCGTTGCTCCTGTAGTAGTCGAGCCAGATGGCGGCGATCGTTTGGCGGTCGGCGGTGCTCATTTCATGGTGTCCGGCTGGCAGTGTCCCTTCGGCGAGGCGCGCGGCCGCTGCGAGGATCTCGGCTTGGACGAGGTGGATGAACGGGCCGACGACCGCACCGTGGATGAAGTTGACGGCGTTGCCGCCGTTGTGCAGGTAGAAGTAGTGCCCGATCGTCTCGTACCGTGTGACGTGCTCGGCGACGGCCTCCGCGGTGTAGAAGTCGGTGAGCCCGGTGAGGTCGAGTTCGTCCTCGGAGCTGGTGACGGTGGCGATGTGGGCGCCGTTGGCGAGTTTGGTGAGATCGTCGAAGCCGAGGGCGTGGTTGCCGGTCGCGCACAGGACCAGTCCGGCGCCTGCAATGGCCTCAGCGCACGAGGCGGACACGACGTATCCGGCAGCAAGGGCCTGCGCGGCACGGATGGGGTCGGTGTCGAAGACGCGGACCACGGAGCCCTTGACTTGGAGGGTCGCGGCTGCGGCTCGGCCGAGCTTGCCGTGCCCGATCACGGCGACCGGGCGGCCGATGGGCAGGTCGCCCACGGCCCGCATGAGCGCTTCGGCGCTGAACGCGCACGACTGGCCTACGAGGTAGTCCTCGGGCTGTTTCAGCGGCGAGCGCGCCACCGAGTAGACCGGGCACGGGATGTCGTCAAGGGCGAGGTAGCGCTGATGGCCGTTCTCGGTGTCCTCTACGATTCCGACGATTCGACCGGAGAAGTGCTCGTTGAGATGGCTGAGGACCGGTGCGAAGTAGCCGCCGACGTCGAGCAGGACCACCGAGCGATCGGGAGCCCGCTTCTCTAGGAAGGCGAGCGCGGCGTCAGCGTCGGCGAACAGTTCGCGGGTGAGCTGGTCGACCTGATGCCGGGTCGCGACCTCGTTGAGTGTTTCGGGGTCGATGCTCTTGGGTTTGGGCAGCAACGCGGCGAGTTCGCCGAGGCTTGCGATGGCGTCGATGAACGCTGGCCGCTCGCCCAGCATGTGCGTGATGGCGATGACCGCGATCGGTTCCTTCGGAGCGAAGGTCTCGGTGATACGAGTGAAGAAGCTCGATCGGCGCGCAAGCGCGGTGGTCTCGATGGTCATGGCTGGCTCCCGAGGGTTGAGGAGGAGGCCGCCGCCCACCCGGCGGCCTCCTGGGGGAAGAAGGGTCTATCGCCCGCCACGCGGAGCGGTCTGAGTCAGGATCGCTTCGCACTCGCTACGCCACCGGCGTCGGCGTTCTTCGGGTGTGCCTTTCCATCCCGGGCGAGTGACGAGGCCGCAGATCCGGCCGCGGTCGTGGAGTAGGTCGGCCACCGGCGTGAGGCCGTTCTCGGTGTTCACCACGCTCAGCACCGCGTGCTCTTCGGCGGTGGTGGGTTCGACGACGAACCGGAATCCGTCGAGCTCGAATACGCCGATCACGCTCGCGGGGAGAGGCCTGGGTTGGGCGGGACGGAGGTTTTCGGCGTGCCAGTCGGCGATGAGCGAGGCGATGTGGTTGCGCTGCTGGACTTTCCACACAGCGGTCTGCTCGCTCCAGGGTGGCTCCCACCGAACTTCACGGACCACCCCACCTGCGTGGGCGGCGTATCCGATCTTGATCGGGTTGCCGTTGTAGTCGAGCCAGATGGAGGCATACCCGGTCTTGGAGCGCGCCTTGAGGCTCAGCATGTTCCCTGTTGCGGTCTGCCACTCGCCCAGAATCTCGAACCCCGCCGTGTTGCCCCGGTTCGGCCCCTGCATGGTCCTGCTTGCCATCAGCTTCACCCTTCACCTGCCGTGTCGGTCTCCTGATCGGGCGAACGGCGTCTTGCACCGATTGGTTCTCCGCCCGTAGCCTTGATTCCAGCAGGCACAAATCGTCCAAACCAGAGCATCGTCGCGGCACTCATGAGGCACGAATGAGGCATCGAGCGGTGAACTGGAGTGTTGTGTGATTTGGAGACGGAGGTTGGCGTGGGGACACGACGAGAAGCACTCATTCGTCGTCGCAAGTCGCTTGGCCTCAGCCAGGAACAGGCCGCTCATACACTGGGCATCGAGCGATCCACCTTCTCCCGTTGGGAGCGAGGCGAGAACGACCCTCAGCCGTGGGTCAGGCCGAAACTCGCGGCCTTGCTCGATGTCGATGCGGCTCAACTCGAACGACTTCTGGCCGACAATGACCCAGAGGTGAGCGCACTGGCTCGAACCCAATCACGCGGGCTCTCGGTCGTGCAATCGCCAAGCCGCACTGCCGTGAGCGTGGAGGACCTCCGAAAGATCGAGCAGACCCGCGCTCACTTCCAAGAGATGTACCGCCGTGTCGGCGGCGTGCCCACTTTGCCGAGAATCAGCGCAGTCCTCGACCAACGAGTCGCACCGATGCTGCGCACCGCCTACGAGAACCAACTCGGACGCCAACTCTTCCGCGCGGCAGGAAGCCTCACGGCTTTCGCTGGAATCTGCGCCTACGACGCCGACCAGCAGATGGCCGCCACCGCCCGCTTCGCCGAAGCACTCGGCCTCGCCCGCGCCGCAGCCGACCTGCAATTCGAGGGCTATATGCACGCGCTGCTCGCCAACCAGGCCATGCACCTGGGCGAGCTCGACCAAGTCCTCGACCACACCGAAACCGTGCTCGACACCCTCGGCGCCCAGCTCAATCCGGCACTGACCTGCGACCTGCACAGCCTCGCTGCGAAAGCCCACGCCCGCATGGGGACCTCCCGGGCCTGCCATCACCACCTCGAAGCAGCCGAAACCGACGCCGAGCGCGCATGGGACGGCCCACGCCTACCTGAGACCTCCTACATGACCCCCGGCCTCGTCCAACTCCAGACCGCCGAAGCCCTCCGCCGCCTGGGCGACACCAGCGCAGCACGCGCCTATGCCGACGAGGCGGTCCGCACCGCGCCCGAAACGCACCTGCGAGGCCAAGTCCACCGCTGGGCCGGCTATGCCCTCGTCCTCACCGCCCAAGGCGAAATCGAGGAAGCCGCAGACGCGGCCACAACCATGCTCGATCGCGCCGTCGGCATGGAATCCGGACGCCTCCACGACCGCCTCACCAGCGTCGTCAGCGCCCTGCGCCCGTACTCGGCGGAATCCGTCGTGGCGAGTACGCTCGAACGCGCCGAAGTCCAACTCGCGGAACCGGGAGCATGATGCGCTGGCAGGTCAACTCCAAACGGACCCTCTACCGGGACCAATGGGTCCACCTGCGCACCGCCGACATCGAACTCCCCGACGGCCGCCACCTCGACCACCGCCTCATCGAAACCGGCCCCGGAGCAGGAGTCGTCGTCGTCATTGAGGGCAAAGTCCTCCTGCTATGGCGTCACCGCTTCATCACCGACACCTGGGGCTGGGAAATCCCCATCGGCGGCATAGAACCCGGCGAAACCCCAGAACAAGCCGCCCGCCGCGAAGTCGAAGAAGAAACCGGCTGGCATACCAGCGGTCCGCTCACGCCACTTGTCTACACGCAACCTTCTCCCGGCCTCATGACCGCCGAACACCACATCTTCAGAGCACAAGGCGCAGAACAGATCGGCGAGCCCGCTGACGGCTTCGAGTCCGAGCGGATCGAGTGGGTACCGCTCAGTGACATCCACTCGCTCATCGCCAAGGGCGACATCAGCTCGGGCACAACCCTCGTCGCACTGCTATACCTAATCGCCGAGACAAAGGACCCAACCATCTAGAAGCTCACTCGAACGAGCCCGTTGTCCTCAGCGTCTTGAACGTTGCAGGCATCCTGACCCGGTCGCCGAACAAGTCCGGCTATGGCCCTTCCTCTAAAGGGCGGGAGCGCAGGGTGGAGCGAGTCCAGCCCCCTCAAGGATGGAAGGCAATATGCATTCATCAACAATCGTTGGTCAACAATGCGGCAAAAAAATGGATCTTTGGCATTTAAGTAGCTTTGGATGCAATTAGCGTGAATCAAGCAAGATCTCTATTGCACCATCCACACCAAGGTCCTCTAGGAAACCAAAGGTGTCACGACTTCAAGACTTTCAACTAGTTCTTGCTGTATGCTGCGAACATGGATCAAATTGGGCTCGAGACGACAGACGTAGTGGTCCTCGCCGATGGCTCCTCAGTAAGCGATATTTCAAATAAGCGTGGGCATCTATTTGAAGCATTTATCGCGAAGCTGCTCGCAACTCAAGGTTACAACGATCCCCATCCGGAGCGAGTGAACCTCACGAAAGAGGGGATTGAGCTCGATGTTGAAGCGCGACATTCAGTCACCGGAGATCGGATTATTTGCGAATGCAAGGCATATAGCTCCAATATTCCCGCGCATATGCTCAACGCATTCCTCGGAAAGTTTGCAATTGGTCGATCCGATGATCCGCGTCTTCATGGATTGTTTATTGGAATTCCACGCCTCACGCAATCAGCTCGAGAGCAAGCCGAATTGGCGCAGGAGAAGCTCTCGGGATTTCGATATCTCGGTTCCTACGAAATCTCTAAGCTGCTCGAATCCGCGGGAGTACTTCCCAGGCTGGACGAGGGCCCAAAGCTAAAATCCGATCCAACCATCGTGATAACGGAGCATGGAGTCGTAATGGCCGCATGCGAGTTGGATCCAGAAACTCGACATGCTCGGCGTTGGGTGACGTGGTCTCGACAGAATCCTGTTCCAAGTCCCATTAATCGACTTGTCGAGCGCGAGTTGGCTAAGGGCCTGCCGGTTATTTCGGTGGGAGAGCAGAATGCAATTGTCCCCGTGCGCTTGCCGGATCCGCCTAACATCGTCGAGGTGCAGGGTAGTAGTTCAGATTTCGAGTATCAGCTCCCGGCTGCTCCAGCCTTCTTTGTAGGCAGAAAATCCATCTCAGAAGAGCTACTAGCTACAATCACAGGTAGGAAAGTCGCGGGCTCAATCGTTATCAACGCAAAGTCAGGCTGGGGTAAGAGCTCGCTGACCCTAAGGCTTCAGCAAGGGGTTGCGAAGGCAGGCGGAGTTGCGATTGTAATCGACACTCGAACCGCAGAGCGACCATCATTTGTTGCGGCGGCTGTCGAGCGTGCAATCAAACTTGCCGTTTCTAAGGATATGGTAAAGCTCCCGGAATCGGCCGCATTTACCTCACTCCAAAGTCTGGTCGAGACCCTTCGAATTTCGGAATGGAAGAATCCATCAAAGCCGATTCTAATTGCGTTCGATCAGTTTGAGAACGTCTTTAGAAGCTCGGATCTTACTCGAGAATTTCGAGATCTTAGCTACCTAGTCCGGGAACTCTCTGTACCGCTAACCATTAGCTTCTCTTGGAAAACCGATCTTGTTAGCTTTACAGAAGGTCATCCTTTCCATTTCAGGGATGAGATTCGGGATGCGGCACAAGTTGTAATACTTGATCCCTTCGGGTCGCGTGAGGTAGAGACGCTTCTTCGCAGACTTGAGAAGTCGCTTGACGAGAAACTCCACCGAGACCTCCGCCAGAGGTTGAAGGAGTATTCACAGGGGCTCCCCTGGCTTTTCAAGAAGCTTGCTGGTCATGTTCTTGCGGAGGTGGGGCGTGGTGTAAGCCAGGATGAATTGGCTCGTCAAGCGCTCAACGTGCATAGTCTCTTCGAGAGCGACTTGGCACGGCTCTCACCTGCAGAGCAAGCTGCTTTGCGAGCGATCGCGCAAGCTGCACCAATTGGAGTAGCCGATCTGGATGAAAGTGTGGCATCGAGCGCCCTTTTGGAAAGTCTTCTCCACCAAAGACTGGTTGTGCAGGTAGGTGACAGGATTGATATCTATTGGGACACTTTTAGAGACTTCCTGAATACAGGGAGAGTAGCGATCGAAGATTCATATGTAGTTCGATACGCTACCACCGGCGCGGGACGACTCTTGCAAGAGGTTGTTTCCGTGGGGGGAAATATCAGTGTTGCGGAACTGGCCAATTCTTTGAACACCAGTCCAACAGTGGTTTTCAACTATGCGCGAGAACTGAGGATGTTTGGCGTTCTGAACGCCGAAGTCAACCGGGTTGTAATAGAGTCGACTATTCAGAATTCTGATAATGTCGAGGAAGCCGTGCGCGCTCAAGTGCTGCAAGCGCTTCGCCGCCATAAACTATATAGACTTCTTTCGACCATGCTAAGCCAGGAGGACATTGTCCTACTACAACGTTTTGCTGATGTACTTCCTGGCGAATTCCCCACAGTTGAAGCAAAAAGTGACAGCTGGTTCACGTATGCACGAGCATTCTGTCAATGGATGGACTATGCCGGTCTAATTCGTCTGCGTCGCGACGGTATAGATCGACCTCTCGATGAGAATGATGAGCCGCTTCCAAAACTGCTCAGTGGGGTTGGGCCCGTCCGAGTGCGCAGTGCATTTCCCGGTGGGCTTCCGGGCGCTTCCTTGCAGTTGCTGCTGCATCTTTCGGACTCCAGTAATTTCGCTCGACCGTCGGCACGCGGGTTTAAGTCTGCTGTCAGAGACTTGAGCTTGTTGGGAGTCGTTGAGAGAGATTCCGAGGATAGAATTCTTCTGAGTGACCGCAGCCTGGTTGCAGACGGAGTAATCGTCACTCAACGTCTGAGGAGTATTGTCGAACGGCAACCTAATATGAGGACAATTTTCAAGTACCTTGAAGCTGATCCTGGTGCAAGCCTCGCCGTAATTGGAGAGCTTCATCGTACTAGCGTAGGTGCTGACTGGGCTCAGTCGACAACGATTGGTATGGGCAAGTTCATTCGTGCCTGGGCCCGCGCTTGCGGAATTGAGACTAAGACACGTCCCTCGAATCAAGACTAGTTGGGTCGTCTTCGAGATCACGGGGACATGCTTTCCACTTCTCCTGCAACTCGGATTAGGCGTTTGATGCTGGAGATGCTGATGCCGTACTTCTGCGCGAGGACTTTCTGGAGCTCACCTGCCTGGTACTCGCTCACTATGGCGGCTCGGTCCGTGCTGTTGAGGCGGCGGTTGAGGGACCAGGGTCTTCCGTTTGATGACCGGGGTTTGGGTTGTTCGGGCGTGGGGTGGGGGTCAGGATTCGCGGCCGGGCGGGTGAGCAGGTCTGGGAGCTGGTTGGTGCGGGTGTTGAGCTGGGGTGATGGGTTCAAGTAGGCCGTTGCCAGCTCCACAACAGGAACGGCCCGGCGCGGTGCGCCGGGTCTTTTTTCATTTCGTTCTCGGGCGGATGAAGCCCGATTCGTAGGCCATGATCACCGCTTCGGTGCGGTTGCCCGCGTTGAGTTTGGTGAGGATGCTCCTCACGTGGGTCTTGACGGTCTCCAGGCCCAGGTAGAGGCGGGTGGCGATGTCTCGGTTCGAGAGGCCTTGGGCGATGAGGCGGAGCACTTCGGCTTCGCGCGGGGTCAGGGCGATCGGGCCGTGGGCGTTGCCCGGCGGGTGGGCGAGGGTCGTCGCGAGGGAGCGGATGGCCTCGGGGAACAGCAGCGCATCGCCTTGGGCCACAACGCGAATCGCGTCAGCGATGCGCGATATGTCGCTCCGCTTGAGCAGGAACCCGTTCGCGCCTGCGCGCAATGCGCCGTACACGTACTCGTCGTTCTCGAACGTGGTGATCACGATGACCTTCGGCGGCTCGGGCACCGTCTCGCGCAGCCGCCGGGTCGCCTCGATGCCGTCCATGCCCGGCATCCGCACGTCCATGAGCACCACGTCGGGCCGCGAGCGCCGCACCAGCGTCAGCACCTCGGCCCCGTTGGACGCCTCGGCCACCGGCTCGACGCCCGGCTGCGCCGACAGGAGCGTCCGGAGCCCGGTGCGCACGATCGGGTCGTCGTCGGCGATGAGCACGGAGACGGGAGCGGAGGCCACGGCTCGATGATGCCACCCCGCCCCCGCCTCCGGCCCGCTCAGACCAGCGCCGATTCGCGCTCCCGGTCGGCCCGCGGCAGTTCCGAGGCCAGCCGCCCGCTCAGGACGATCCACAGCGCCACCACGACCATCGGGACGGTCGCCAGCAGCATCCCCACGCCGCGCGTGTCATCGCCGAACGCGGCGCCGATGAGCAGGAACAGCACCATGTTGTTCCCCGCGTGCGCCAGGCTCGCGGCCCACACCGAACCGGTGCGCAGCCGCAGCCACGACA
This sequence comes from Glycomyces sp. NPDC046736, assembly GCF_040645615.1. Lineage (NCBI taxonomy): Bacteria > Bacillati > Actinomycetota > Actinomycetes > Glycomycetales > Glycomycetaceae > Glycomyces > Glycomyces sp. NPDC046736. The sequence goes on from NZ_JBEYYO010000015.1 coordinate 77,419, forward strand.
GGAAGATCTCCTGGAACACCATGGACACCGTCCAGATCGCCAGGCCCGCGACCACATTGTCGAAGATCACGTAGCCGAGGAACGCGAGCGGGTAGTGCCACACGGCCCAGATCAGCCCGGTCAGCAGTGTCGACAGCACCGGCCGCTCGGGCGCCAGCCGCAGCCGCAGATAACTCGTCCACCCGAACTCCTCACCCCAATAGGCCGGCACCAGCACGACCACCACCAGCATGAGCAGCCCGATCGAAGCCCACACCGGCAGCCCGGGGACCAGCGCGAACGCCTCGGCGTCGAACTCCCATAGACCGAGCGCCACAGCCAGCGCGAGTGCGGCCGCCGCGAAGACGAGCGGGCCGAGCCACGCGGTCAGGTAGAGGCCGAGGTTGCCGCGCAGCCGTAGACGCAGCCCCGCGTCGGCGAAGCCTTCCTTCGTGACCCACTTGCGGACGATGAACGCCGCGATCGCGGGAGTGAACGCGACGGTGGCCAGCTGCACCACCGGGTTGACCAGCGACAGGTCGAACACCAGCACTGCGGTGAACATCCCTCCCCACGCCAGCCCGAAGGCCAGGAGGAGGAATGCGATCAGGCCCTTTGCTCTGGGCGTCATGGGAATCGGTCCTTTCGAGGAGACGTTGTCGCCGCCAACACTCGCCGCCCGAGGAGCCCCCTGCCTCCCTGGAAAGCGGGAACCTCCACTCCCCCATCGGAGGGAGACGCGCCGCCCGCCCGGGTGCCACACTCGCCTCATGTCACGAGTCATCCCGTTCCTGCCCGCCGCCTGCCGAGGTTGGCTCCACGCCCTCCTCGGCGCGACGGCAGGGCTCGCCGCAGCCTCCGTCGCGACCGCGTTGCTGGCCCTGGCGTGGCCGCGCACTCCTTCGGTGGTGTTCACGCTGGCCGCGCTCGCGGCGGTGGCTTTGCTCGGCGTGCCTCGGGCGGGCCGGAGCGCAAGCGTCCGGATCGCGAACGCGCTCTTGGGAACCGCGCTGCCCAGGCCGCAGGCGCCGCGGCGGTTCGCGACGGCGGTGTGGGTCGTGGCCTGGGCGGTGTGGGGCGGGGTGCTCATGACCGTGACGGTGCTGGCGGGCGTGGCCCTGGTCCTGCCGCTGGTGTGGCTGGCCGGTGGCGGCGGCGTCACGATCGTGGTCGACGCGGAGGTCTCGGGCGGCCCGGGCGGGGCCTGGACACTGCTCGCGGCGCTGCTCGGCGTGGTCGCGCTGGGTACGGCGAGCGCCGGCGGCGCGCGTCTGATGGCGAGGTGGGCGGCGGCGCTGCTCGGCCCGAGCCTGGCCGAGCGTCTCGCGGCCGCCGAAGTCGAGGCCGACCGCGCCGCGGTCCGCAATCGGCTCGCCCGGGACTTGCACGATTCGATCGGGCACGCGTTGACCTCGTTCACTTTCCAAGCGGCGGTGGCGAATCAGGTCTTCGACTCAGACCCCGACGCGGCCCGGCGGGCGATGTCCTCGATCGAGGGCGGCTCCCGCGCGGCGCTGGACGATCTCGACCGGGCGCTCGGGGTGCTGCGGGAGGAACCGGAGCCCCGGGCCGCGCGCCCGACGCTCGCGGACCTCGCCGAGCTGGTCGGGCGGGTCGTCCAGGGCGGCAACGAAGTCGACGTCGAGATCAGCGGCGATCTGGGCGCGGTGACTTCGGCGGTCTCCCGCGAGGCCTACCGGATCGTGCAGGAGGGCCTCACCAACGCGCTCCGCCACGCGCCGGGCGCGCGGGTGGAGCTTGCGGTGACCGTGGATGAGGCGGAGTTGATCCTGCACGTGCGCAACGAGATCGCGGGAGCCTCGGAAGAGGGCGGCCACGGCCGTGGCCTCATCGGCGTCACCGAGCGGGTCCGGTTGCTGGGAGGCACGGCTTCGGCCGGGCCGGAGGACCCGAACCGTTGGGCGTTGCGAGCGGCGCTACCGCTCAAGACCGGTCGGCCCGAGGCCGGCCGCAATCGAGATGCCGGTGCGCACCCGCGCCGGTAGCCTTCGGCGGTGACTTCCTCCCCCACGGCCGGAACCGACGCCATCGCTCGCGCCTACGGGCTCGGAGAGATACGCGCGGTCCGATATCTCGCGAACGGCATCCTCAACCGCAACTGGCGCTTGGAGACTGAGCGTGGGGTGTTCGCGCTCAAAGAGTTGGACGAGCTCAGTCCGGAAGCGGCTCGGCAGAGTCTCAGGCTCATGCCGAAGCTCGCGGCGGCCGGGGTGCCGGTCGTGTCGGCGGTGCCTTCGTTGTCGGGCGCGGTGGTGGTCGAGATCGACGGTGGCGCTTACTATCTCGCGCCGTGGGTCGAGGGCGGGCATCCTCGTGGGGATGAGATGGATCCTGGGCGGTCGTTTCACATGGGCGCGGTGATCGGGCGGATTCACCGGGCTCTGGCCGATCCTGTTATGGGGCTTCGAACTCCGGCTCGGCCCGAGTATCCGGTAGCGGATCCGGGTAAGGCCCGCGCACGAATCCAGGAGTACCTGGCGCTGATCGAGGCCAGGCCCGAACCCGACGAGTTCGACCGCGCGGTCGTGCCGCTGCTGCACGAGCGCCTGGAACTGCTTGCGGCTCATACTGTCTCGCGGCCGGAGTTCGCGACGTACGAGCCCTACGGCTGGATTCACGGGGACTGCCAGAATTGGAACCTGCTGTGGCAGGGCGACCGCATCGCGGCGGTGCTCGATTGGGATCGGTTGCGGGTCAACGCATACGGTGAGGAGATCGCCCGCGCCGCGATGTACCAGTGCGTGTTGCCAAGTGGCCGAGTCGATCTCGACAATGTCCGGGCGCTCATCGCCGGATACCGAACCGAGTCCGCGATCGGAGCGGATGCGTTGGTCGAGGCGGCCCGGCATCGCTGGTGGCGGATGGCGTCGAGCGTGTGGCACCTGAAGTACCACTACGACAAGGGAACCGGCTCGGCCGACGAGATCCTGTTCTCCGATGAACGCCTGCTCCGCTGGTGGACAGCGAACCTGGACGAGGTCGAGGCTGCTTTCGCGGGCTGAGTATCTGGGGTGTGTGCGGCAGAATGGTCGCAACCCTCGGGAGGCCCCATGAAGACTGTGCCCGGTCCTGCCGCCGTGTGGGCGGCGCGGCGGCGGCGTTCGCTCGGTACGCACTGGATTCCGCTCGAAGCGCATCTGTTCACCGGCCACCCCGAAGTGCAACTGCTGCTTCGCAATCGTGGCCGGACGCTTCGTCTGGGCGGTGTCTGGTATCTGGCGGCGCTGGTGGCCCTGGTGGTCGCCGGGCTGGTGCTGTTGGCGCTTGGGCGGGCCGAGCCGTTCGCGGCCTGGAGTGTGGCCGGTGGGCTGCTGGTGGTGGCCGGGGCGTGCGAGGCCGTGGGGTACGCGCGGGCCTGGCAGGGGTACGGCACCACCGCCGACGCGGTGTGGGGCGGGGTCGCGTTGATCATGACGTTCCCCGTGGCGGCCGGTATCGGGATGGTCGAGGTCGAGCTATGGCGCGATCCGACGCCGGTGTTCTGGAGCGCGCTCGTGGTGGTCGGGTTGGGGCTCACCGGTTTCCACGCGTCGTCGATGGAGCCGGGGCCGCGCAGCGCCCGGTTGCGGCGGGCGGTGGAGGCCGCTGCGGCGTTGCCCGAGGCCGAACGCGCGAGGTTGCGGGCCGACCTTGAGGCCGCGCTCGACGTGTTGGTCGATCGCGGCCTCGTCAGGCCCACCGAGCGGAAGGACGCCCTCGCTGCGCCACTCGGCGGGCTCGCCGCCGCGTTCGTCAACGAGAACCCGTCCTAGCGCAGGATCGCTTTCTGGAGTGCTTCTGCCGGGCCGTTGTCGAAGCGGCGCAGCCACAGTCGGGAGCCGACCAGGAGCACTGCGCTGATGGCGAGCCAGGTCCCGGCCACGAACCAGGGGTTCGCGCCGAAGCGGTCGGCCAGGCCCAGGCCCCAGCCGTACATGATCGCCGAAGCGAGCACGTTCTGGAGGATGTACCCGCTCAAAGCGGTGCGCCCCAGCGTCTCCAGTGACGCCCTGACCGGGCCCCGGCGGACCTTCTCGACCAGGAGGCCGGTCAGGCCGATGAAGCCCAGCATCACGATCGGCGCCGCCGCGTAGCGCTCCAGGAAGAACAGCTCGTCCGGCCCGGCCATGAGCGCCACGTTGAGCGGCAGGCCGATTCCCAGACCCCACGCCAGCATCCGGCCGTGAATGGCCCGGCCCCGCTCGTCGGCGCCGAAGGCGCCCGCGCGAAACAGCCTGACGCCCAGGATGAACAGGAAGACCAGCAGCGGGAACGTCACGATCGGCTCGATGCGGAAGATCAGAGCGTTGTCGATCCGGAACTGGACCTGATCGAACCACGAGCCCGAGGCGTACAGCGCCTCGATCTCCTCGTCGGGCTGGGCATCGGCACCCGACTCGGCGAACATCGCCGCCGTGACCAGGCCCATGAACGCGAGGTGCACGCCCAGCGCGCTCCACATGACCGCGTGCAGCGCCCGCCGCGACCGCGTGAGGAGCCACGCCACCACGATCGCGGTGACCGCGTACCCCATGAGCACGTCCCACGCGAACACGAGCGTGAAGTGGATCGTGCCCTCGGCGAACAGGAACAGCGCCCGCCAGTGGTAGCGGCCCGGCCAGCGGCGGCCCCTCTTCTCGCTGGAGCGGAACTGGATCGCCAGGCCCACCCCGAACAGCACGGTGAGCATCGACAGGAACTTGCCGTTGGCGAGGAGCTCGAACAGCCACCCGATGGCCGTGTGGTCGGTGGCCGTGCCCGCGGTGCCGATCAGCGGGCCCGCCTCCCCGGCCGGGGAGGCGAAGATCCAGATGTTGGTGCCGAGCGTGCCGAGGATCGCGACGCCGCGCAGCACGTCCAGCAGCGCGAGGCGACCGCCGGTGGGCGCGGCCGTCACTGCGGCGGCTTCGGCCTTGATGGTGTCCATGCCGTTCAGCTTCGCGCGGGTGGCGTCCGAAAGAATCGTTCCGCGGCATGGACTTTCGCCTCATACAGGGGCGACCTGTGTCGGAGCGCGAGACGCGGCGAAAGTGGCACCCGCGCCGCCGCACTCCGACTTTGGTCGCAACGCTCAGGCGGCCACCGCGGGACGCGCGCGGCGCTTCGGCTTGCGGTCGAGCCACCATTGCGCGATCAACAGGTTCACGATCCAGCCGACCCAGATCGAGGCCACGGCCACGTCCTCCGTGAGCGCTTCGAAGTCGCCGCCGTAGTAGGAGTCCTGGAACGGCAGGAGGCACAACAGAAGGATCCCGATCCACACCCGGTTGGCCACGATGGAGAAGCACAGCGCGAAGCTGCGGATCATCCAGCGCCGGTGCCGCAGGAAGTCCTTGCGGATCGCGGCCCGAATGCCCAGGAACGTCGTCCCCAGCCACAGCACCGTCAGGAACAGGTTCCCGATCCGGCCCGCCGGGTCCATCACCGCGATGGCGCTGACCACGCCCGCGAGGATCCCCGAGGGCAGCACGCCCGCGAACACGTAGAGCCGCCCGCTGATCCGGTGGAACCGGGGGTGCTTGAGCCGCAGCCACGTCCACACCTGGAGCGAGCAGCAGATCAGCGCGATCGAACCGAAGAGGATGTGCCCGGTCAGCAGCGCGAAGTGCAGCTGGGGATACCCCTCCTGCAAGGGCAGCAGCGCGTTCGAGGTGTCGAACGAGAGATACGCGGGCAGTCGCGCGAGCACGAACAGCACCGCCACCGCGATGAGCGGGACGATCCAAGGCCTGCGGTACCACTTCTTCTTCGGCGCCTGCGGCGGCGCGGTGTCGGGTCGGGTGGTGATGGGGGCGGTCACGGGGGTCTCCGATCAACGATGCGTATGAGATACGCTAATTAGCGTATCTCATACGCACAACCGAGGGGAACCCCGCCGCTCCAATGGCACGTAAGCTGCGAACCTCGCGACACGAACGGAGAACACGACCGTGGGAGACGGCGGATACGAACTGCTCTGGGGCGCCAAGACCCGCCCCGCCCGCGGCCGGCCCCCCGCGCTCAGCCGCGAACGCATCGTGGCCGAGGCCCTCGCGATCGCCGATGCCGAAGGCCTCCAACAGGTCTCCATGAAGCACCTGGCCGAGCGCCTCGGCTCGGGCGTCATGTCCCTCTACCGCCACGTCCCGGGCAAGGACGAACTCGTGGCCCTCATGTACGACGCCACCATGACCGACCCGCCCCGCCTCCCCGAAGGCGAGGGCTGGCGCGCGGCCATGACCGCCTGGGCCCTGGCCGTGCGCGACCTCTTCCACGCCCACCCCTGGGCGCTCGCGCTCGCGACCGCCAACCACGCGATGGGCCCGGGCGAGGCGCGCTGGCTCGACACCGCGCTCGGCGTGTTCGAGGCCGAGGGCCTGCCTGCCGAAATCTGCCTCGCGGCCGTGATGGCCGTCAACGGGTACGTGGGCGGCGCGGTCCGCCCCGAGATCCAGGGCCAGGACGACCCGCACTGGTTCCGGTTCCTCCAGCACGAGTCCGCGCGCGAGGACTACCCGCACGTGTACCGTCTCGTGGCCGAGAACAGCTTCACCGTTCCCACGGTCGACGTGTTCGGGTTCGGACTCGAACGCGTCCTCGACGGACTCGAACGGTACATAGAGGACCACCGGTGACGTCCGCACAATGACGGCAAATCCTATAGGATATATCCTATAGGGTCATGTCATATAGGATATATCCTATAGGATATGACGACTGCGCGTGATGGCGGCGAGGGGCCAGCCCGGACGGGTTGGCCCCTCGCCGCCATCACGATGAAGCGAGATCAGGCTGGCTGCAACGAGGGCTCGCCCTTCTGGGCCGGGACCTCCGCGTCGCCGCCGAAGGTCGCGGCGGCATCGAGCGGCTGCGGGGCCGCGTCGTAGACCTCGCGGTCGAGCAGCTTCTCCGACTTCGCCACGATCACCGGGACGACCATCTGCCCGGCCACGTTGGTGGCCGTGCGGATCATGTCCATGATCGGGTCGATCGCCAGCAGCAGGCCCACGCCCTCCAGCGGCAGGCCCAGCGTGGAGAGGGTCAGCGTCAGCATCACGGTCGCGCCGGTCAGGCCCGCGGTCGCCGCCGAGCCGATCACCGACACGAACGCGATGAGCAGGTAGTCCTGGATCCCGAGGTCGATGCCGTAGACCTGCGCCACGAAGATCGCGGCGATCGCCGGGTAGATCGCGGCGCAACCGTCCATCTTGGTCGTGGCGCCGAACGGCGACGCGAACGAGGCGTAGTCGCGGTCGACGCCGAGGCGGTCGGTGACCGTCTTCTGCGCCAGCGGCAGCGTGCCCACCGAGGAGCGCGACACGAACGCGAACTGGATCGCCGGCCACGCCTTGCGGAAGAACTGGATCGGCGACACCTTGGCCACCAGGCGGAGCAGGATCGGGTACACGACCAGGATCACGATGAGCGAGCCGACGTAGATGTCGATGCTGAACACCGCGAGCGGCTCGAGCAGGTCCCACCCGTACGCGTACACCGACTTGCCGATGAGCGCCGCGGTCCCGATGGGCGCCAAGCGGATCACCCACCACAGGGCCTTCTGGATCAGCGCCAGCGCCGAGGCGTTGAACTTCAGGAACGGCTCGGCCTTGGGGCCGATCTTCGCGGCTGCGGCGCCCACGATGATCGCGATGAACACGATCTGGAGCACGTTGACGTTCACGAAGGCGTCCACGACGTTGGTCGGGATGATGCCGGTGAGGAAGTCGGTCCACGAACCGGAGTTCTCCGGCGCGGCGGCGTCGCTGGTGAGGGCCACGCCCGAGCCGGGGTTGGTGGTCAGGCCGATCGCGATGCCGATCGCGACGGCGATGAGCGAGGTGATCGCGAACCAGCCGAGGGTCTTGGCGACCAGGCGGCCGGCGTTGGCGAGGTTGCGCAGGTTGGCGATCGAGGTCACGATCGCGGTGAACACCAGGAACGGGACGATGAGGAACAGCAGCTGGACGAACAGGCTGCCGGCCGTCTCCAGGGTGGTGCCGAGCCATGCGACCGACCACTGGCGGGCCACATAGCCGAGCGCCAGGCCCAGTACGAGGCCGATCAGGAGCTGGGCGGCGAACGGGATCTTCGGGAGGCGGCGGCGCCGCTTAGCGGTCGAGGCGTCGGCCTCGGTCTCGGTGCTTTCGGGGGCACTGGACATATGTGGAACCTCTGGGTATTTCGGGCGCGCGGGCGCGCGCGAAAGCACGCCTGCGGCGAGGAAGTTTCAGGTCACTGGAGTGGACTCGGGTCCAGCGGAGAGAAGGAATACGTCGGCGAGCCCGCCGGTGGAGAGGTTCGTGGCTATCGACAGAGCACGGCCGACACGCGGCAGAGGTCGATGTGACGTCTGCGCGTCAGATAACGGCGCGTAATGGTGAAACTCATGACCCGCCAAGGTTAGTACCACTCGCATATCGGGCGCAACCCTCGGTGAGGGAATCCATATCGGCGGTCCGACACGCACCCGCTCCGGGCCTGCAAATGCGCCGATCCGCACCCCGCATGGCCCACGATCGAGGTCCTGCCAAAGCTGCCGGTCGGGGGCCGCGTTCGGCGCCCGACCGGCACGAGTCGAGAGGGACACCCCGATGCCGGGCTCCAGCCCCACATTCCGCTTCGCGCGCCCGATCGCGCTGAGCGCGGCCGCGATCGCACTGTTCGCCTCCGTCGGCACCGCCGAGGCCAAGGACGACGCCGGGCCCGCGCAGGTCTGGCTGGTCGAGCTCAGTACCGGCGCGGGCGCTTCGGCGCTCGAAGCGGTCGGGCACGACCTGGACTTCGAGATCCGGCACGACTTCGCGCGGGTGTGGAACGGTGTCTCGGTCGAGGCCGACGCGGCCACGGTCGAGCGGATAGCGGGCCTGGACCTGGTCGAGCGGGTGTGGACCGACGTGGTGTTCACCGGCCCGGCCCGCGTCGGCGCAGATCGCACCGAGGCCGCGGTTCCCGAACTGGCGCAGGCGATCGCGACGACTCGAGCAGACGAGGCGCATGCCCGCGGCGTGACCGGCGAGGGCGTCAGGGTCGGCGTGATCGACTCCGGCGTCGACTACACCCACCCTGACCTGGGCGGCTGCTTCGGCGAGGGTTGCCGGGTGGCCTACGGGACCGACTTCGTGGGCGACGATTTCGACTCCGACGACCCGGACAACGCCGAGGCCGACCCCGACGAGGACCCGATGGACTGCGGCGGCCACGGCACGCACGTGGCCGGGATCGTGGGCGCGAGCGGGACGGTCACCGGAGTGGCCCCGGGCGTCACCTTCGGCGCGTACCGCGTGTTCGGCTGCGAGGGCTCGACCAGCGGCGAGGTGATCATGCAGGCGCTGGAAGCGGCCCTGGTTGACGGCATGGACGTCGTGAACCTCTCGCTGGGCCAGTCGTTCCAGTGGCCGGGCTACCCGACCGCGGTGGCCGCCGACCGGCTCACCGAGGAGGGCGTGACCGTGGTGGCCTCGATGGGCAACGACGGCGAGGCCGGGGTCTACTCCGGCTCGGCCCCCGGCGTGGGCGAGGACGTGATCGCCGTGGCCTCGACCGACAACCCGTCCCAGCGCATGAGCGCCGCGTTCGTCCCCGCGCTGGACCGCGCGATCGGCTACAACACGCTCGACGCCGCGACCGAACCGGAGACCGGCGAGACCTCCGACCCGCTGGTGTGGCTCGGCCGCGCGTGCGCCGACGACGCCTCGGAAGGCGACGTGAACGGCAAGGCCGCCTTGGTCGTTCGCGGCACCTGCACGTTCAAGGAGAAGTACGAGCGGGCCGTGGCCGAGGGCGCGACGGCCGTCGTGGTCTACAACGACCGGTCGGGCCCGTTCGGCGGCCAGGGCGTCGAGGACCAGGGCGTCCCGGCGATCGCGGTCACTGACGCCGACGGCGAGGACCTGCGGGACCTGGCCGAGATCGGCAAGGCCCCGGTCCTGGAGTTCACCGGCGACACGGTCCTGGTCGACCTGCCGCGCGGCGGCTACACCTCGTCGTTCAGCGCTTATGGCCCGGCCCCGGATCTCGCGTTCAAACCTGACGTGACCGCGCCGGGCGGGGGCATCTGGTCGACCGTGCCGGTCGTGGACGGCTCCTACCGGTCGATGTCGGGCACTTCGATGTCGGCCCCGCACGTGGCCGGGGCCGCCGCGCTGCTGCTCGGCGCCGAACCGCGCCTGGACCCGCGCGACGTGCGCACCCGCCTGGCGAACTCGGCCCGGCCGGTCGCGTGGGGCGACAACCCCGACCTGGGCGAACTCGAAGCGGCGCACCGGCAGGGGACCGGTCGCATCGACGTGATCGCCGCGCTCGACGCCCGCGCGAGCCTCTACCCGACCGGGGTGAACACCGGCGACGGCACCGAGGCGCGCACGTTCGAGCTGACGCTCACTTCAAGCGACCGCCAGGCCCGCGACTACGAGTTGAGCCACGAGTCGACGATCGCCACGACCGGCGACGTGCGCGACCCCGGTTTCCATGCGGCCGAACCGGAAGTGACGTTCGAACCTGAGACGCTTCGCCTCTACCCGGGCCAGTACGCCACGGTCGCCGTCACGGTCACGCCCAGCGAGGAGCTCCCGCTCGGCAGCGTCTTCGGTGGCCGCGTCACCGCCACCCCGAACAAGGGTGAGGCGCTGACGGCCGCGTATTCGGGCTACCAGGGCGACTACCTCGCGATTCCGGTCCTGGAGCACCCGGAGTACCCGCGCCTGGGCGCGGTCGTGGGCCAGGACCCCGAGACCCGCGAGTTCGAGTACCGCGACTTGGAGGACGGCGAGACGTTCAGCATCGCCGACGGGCCCCAGCTCGCGGCCCTGGTCTACCTGGGGCACCAGGTCGCCTCGCTCGAAGTGAGCGTCGCCAACGCCGATACCGGCGAGGAGGTCACGTGGGACCGCGAGGCGTTCCTGCCCCGCTCCCCCGGCCCGGCCGACGCGATGGGGATCCACCTGGCCGACCTCGCCGAGCAGCGTCCCGACGCGTTCGAACCGGGCCGCTGGACGCTGACGGTGCGGGTGCTCAAAGCCCTTGGGGACGAAGCGAACCCGGGCCACTGGGAGCAGTGGACCTCACCGGAGTTCACCCTCACCGATTGAGCGAACGACGCGGGCGGCCGGGCATCCAGTGCCCGGCCGCCCGCGTCGTATCCGTCAACTGCGTCGGTGGACGAGCTGTGCGCCCGCCTGGTCCCTCGGGGTGATCGTGATCTGGTCGATGTTCACGTGGGCCGGGCGGGTGGCGATCCAGGTGATCGTCTCGGCGATGTCGGCGGCGGTCAACGGGGTCATGCCCGCGTAGACCGCGTCGGCCCGCTCCTGGTCGCCTTCGAAGCGCACCAGGCTGAACTCGGTCTCGACCATGCCCGGGTCGATCTCGCACACCCGCACCGGCTGCCCGAGCAGCTCCATGCGCAGCACCCGCGTGAGCGCGGCCTCGGCGTGCTTCGCGGCGTTGTAGCCCGCGCCGCCCGGGTAGGGCTGGTGGCCCGCGATCGAACCGACGACCATGACCTGGCCGTTGCCCGAGGCCACGAGCTTCGGCAAGAGCGCCTTGGTGATCCGTACCGTGCCGAGCACGTTCACGTCGTACATCCGCTGCCACAGTTCGAGGTCGGCCTCGGCGACCGGCTCGAGCCCGAACGCGCCGCCCGCGTTGTTGACCAGGACGTCGCACCGCTCGACCTGCTCGGCGAAAGCGGCCACCGAGGCCTCGTCGGTGACGTCGAGCGCGATCGCCCTCCCGCCGGACTCGGCCGCGACCTCGGCGAGGCGGTCAGCGCGCCGGGCCCCCAGGACCACGTCGAAACCGGCTCCGGCCAAGGCTTTCGCGGAGGCCGCGCCGATCCCGCTGCTGGCCCCGGTGACTACTGCTACAGGTCGATTCATCGGCCCGACACTACTCGCCGCGCTGGCCCCGTCCCACACTCCGGCCGCGACCGGGCAGGTCGCCGGGCCGCGGCCGTACCATCGGTGGCGACGCTGGTTCCGAGCGGTGCGAGCCGCCCGGCCAAGAGGGAATCTGGTGCGAATCCAGGACTGCCCCGCAGCGGTGAGAGGGAACGAAACCCGCCATGAGCACTGGGCCCGGCCTGGGAAGCGGCGGGAAGTAGGCATCGGAAGGCGCCCTCGAGTCCGAATACCTGCCCGCGTACCGCGCGCGACCGCGCGCGGTCCCGTTGTCGCACGTTCGAGGGAACTGACACATGACCAACCGCATTGCCGTGCGCGCCACCGCACTCGGATACCCGCGCATCGGGTCCGGGCGCGAACTCAAACGCGCGCTGGAATCCTATTGGGCCGGGCGCACCGGCGCCGCCGACCTGGAGGCGGCCGCGGCCGCCGTCCGCGCCGAGATGCTCAAGGACCTCTCGGTGCTCGACTCGGTGCCGACCGGGACCTTCTCCTACTACGACCACGTGCTCGACACCGCGTTCGCCGTCGACGCCGTCGCCCCCAGGCACCGCCGCGAGGACCCGCTCGACGCGTACTTCGCCGCCGCCCGCGGCGACGCGTCGGCCGCGCCCTTGGAGATGACCAAGTGGTTCGACACGAACTACCACTACCTCGTGCCCGAGATCGGGCCCGAAACCGCGTTCGAGGCCAAGCCTGAGAAGGCCGTCGCCGAATACCTCGAAGCGCGAGCGAAGGGCCTGGACGCCCGCCCGGTGCTCCTCGGCCCCGTCTCGTTCCTCCTGCTGGCCAAGGCCTCCGAAGGCGCTGACGGGTTCCGGCCCTTCGACCGGCTCGGCGACCTCGTCGAGGTCTACGTCGAGATCCTCGGCGCCCTGGCGAAGGCCGGGGCCGGCCTGGTGCAGCTCGACGAGCCCGCGCTGTGCGCCGACCGCACGGCGGCCGAGCTCGAAGCCGTCGAGGCCGCCTACCGCCGCCTCGTCGGCACCGCCGAGATCCTGGTGACCGGCGGCTACGGGCCCTTCGGTGAATCGCTCCCGGTGCTCCTGGAGGCCGGCGTCGAAGGCGTCGCGCTCGACCTGGTCCGCGGCCGCGCTGACCTGGAGACACTGACGACACTTGATGTTTCACGTGAAACATTTTTGGTGGCCGGAGTGATCGACGGCCGCAACATCTGGCGCGCCGACCTCGCCCGGGCCGCGGCCGACGTCGCCGCGTTGCGGCAGCTCAGCGACCGCGTCGCCGTCGGCTCCTCGTCCTCGCTCCTGCACGTCCCGGTCGACCTGGACGCCGAGACCGCGTCCGACTCGCTCCCCGCGGCCCTGGTCGAGCGCCTCGCGTTCGCCCGCCAGAAACTGCGCGAGATCACCGCGCTCGCCAACCCCGAAGGCGACCGCCACGAGCGCACGCCCGCGCCCGAGGCCTGGCGCGACGAAGCGGTCCGCTCGCGCCTGGCCGCGCTCGGCCCCGACGCCGACCGCCGCGCGCCCTACAGCGAACGCCGGGACGCCCAGGCCGCCCGCGTCCCGCTCCCGCCGCTGCCGACCACCACGATCGGCTCGTTCCCGCAGACCGCCGAGCTGCGCAAGGCCCGCGCCGCCCACCGCCAGGGCCTGATGATCGACGCCGACTACCAGGCCCGCATGCGGGCCGAGGTCGCCGAGGTCATCGCCGAGCAGGAGAAGCTCGGCCTCGACGTGCTCGTCCACGGCGAACCCGAGCGCAACGACATGGTGCAGTACTTCGCCGAGCAGCTCACCGGCTTCGCGACCACCGCCGCGGGCTGGGTCCAGTCCTACGGCTCGCGCTGCGTGCGCCCGCCGATCCTCTACGGCGACGTGGCCCGCACCGAACCCATGACCGTCGAATGGACGACCTACGCGCAGTCGCTCACCGCCAAGCCCGTCAAGGGCATGCTCACCGGGCCGGTCACGATCCTCGCGTGGTCCTTCGTGCGCGACGACCAGCCGCTGGCCGACACCGCCGACCAGGTCGCGCTCGCTCTGAGGGACGAGGTCGCCGACCTCGAAGCCGCCGGGACCGCGATCATCCAGGTCGACGAGCCCGCGCTGCGCGAGCTGCTGCCCGTGCGGGCCGCTTCGCGCGCGGCCTACCGCGACTGGGCCACCCGCTCGTTCCGCATCGCGACCTCCGGGGCCGCCTCGGCCACCTCGATCCACACGCACCTGTGCTATTCGGAGTTCGGCGAGGTCATCGACGCGATCGCCGCCCTGGACGCCGACGTGACCTCGATCGAGGCCTCCCGCTCCAAGATGGAGGTCCTCGCCGACCTCGACGCCGCCGCCTACCGCAGCGCGGTCGGACCTGGCGTGTGGGACATCCACTCGCCGCGCGTCCCCGCCGTCGAGGAGATGGCCGCGGCGCTGCGCCTGGCCGTGGCCGCGCTCGGGGCCGAACGCGTGTGGGCCAACCCCGACTGCGGGCTCAAGACCCGCCGCTACGAAGAGGTCCGCCCCTCGCTCGCCAACCTCGTCGAAGCCGCCAAGCTCGTCAGGGACGCTTAGAGCTCGGCCGGGGCCGGGCGCACCAGTCCGGCCCCGCATCACACCCGAGCGCGTCACCGCCTGCCCCGCATACGGGCCCGCGCCACGTACCCTTGCAGTGTGGCGATCGACAATTACCGCATCCTGTCTGAACCGGTGCAAGGCGGCATGTCCGGCCTGGCCAAGGCCAGCATCGACTGGCGGCGCCTCGCGCACAACGTCGAAGCGCTGGCCCGCGCCGCGGGCGTCCCCATGATGGCGATGGTCAAGGCCGACGGCTACGGCCACGGCATGCTCCCCACCGCCCGCGTGGTGGTCGAGGCCGGCGCCGCGCGCCTCGGCGTCGCCACCCTCCGCGAAGCCTGGCAGCTGCGCCGCCTCCCCGAATTCGCGAACACACCCGTGATGGCCTTCGCGTGGGCCCCCGAGCAGGCCGGACTGGCCGAGACGCTCGCCGCCGGAGCCGAAGTCGGCGTCTCCTCCCTCGCCCAGCTCGACGCGATCGCCGCCGCTGCCGAGACCAACGCGGCCCCCGCCCGCGTCCACCTCAAAGGCGACACCGGGATCTCCCGCGGCGGCGTCCCCGAACACGAATGGGAGCCCTTCGCCGAGGCCGCGGCCAAGCACCAGGCCGCCGGGCACCTCCACGTCGTCGGCGCCTGGTCCCACCTCGCGTGCGCCGACGAGATCGGCCACCCCGCCAACGATGAGCAGAAGGCCGCGTTCGAACGCTTCCTCACCGCCGTGGCCGCCGCCGGGATCACCCCCGAACTGCGCCACCTCGCCAACTCAGCCGCGCTCATCGCCGATCCCCAGACCCGCTACGACCTCGTGCGCCCCGGCATCGCCCTCTACGGCTACAACCCGGTCCCGCAGTTCCCGCTCGACCTCAAACCCGCGCTCGAACTGCGCTCGACCGTGATGACCGTCAAACGCCTCCCCGAGGGAACCGGCATCTCCTACGGCCACACCGTGCACCTCGAACGCGACACCACCGTCGCGCTCGTGCCCCTCGGCTACGCCGACGGCGTCCCCCGCGCGGCCTCCGGCAGCGCCGAGGTCTACCTCGCCGGGCGCCGCCGCCGTGTCCTCGGCCGCATCTGCATGGACCAGTTCGTGGTCGACTGCGGCGACGACGCCGTCAAACCCGGCGAACCGGTCGTCCTCATCGGCGCGGGCGCGCAGCACCCCGACGCCGACGACTGGGCCGCCTGGGCCGGGACGATCCCCAACGACGTCCTCACCGGACTGGGCTCGCGCATCCCCCGCTGGTGGAACCGGGGCCTTTGAGACGCTTCGCAGCAGGTACCTCTTGAAACGAGTCGAGGCCGAATGAAACACAGGCAGTCCCACGGTCCCTCGCGCCGCGCCCGCGGATGGGCGGTCGCCGGAGGCGTCACCGGCGGCATCGCGCTCGGCGCGGCGCTGGCGATCGGGATCCCCCGCTACGTGGCGCGGCGCACCCGCGCCTCGTCGTCCGACCCCTACGCGCACGAGCCGTTCGAGCTGCCGCCGACCAGCTCGGTGTTCACGCTGCGCACCGAGGACGGCGCTCCGATCCACGTCGAGACCGTCGGCCCCGACGACGCCGACCTGACGGTGGTGTTCGCTCACGGCTACATGCAGGACATGAACACCTTCTACTTCCAGCGCAAGGCCGTGGCCGAGGCCACCGGCCTGTCGATGCGCGCGGTCCTGTACGACCAGCCCGGCCACGGGCGATCGGGCCCGCTCGCGCGCACCGAGTACACGATCGAGGACCTCGCGGGCATCCTGCACGAGGTCCTGGAGTCGGCCGCGCCCTCAGGGCCCCTGGTCCTGGTCGGGCATTCCATGGGCGGCATGACGATCCAGGTGTACGCCAGGCTCCACCCCGAGGTGTTCGCCGAGCGCGTCAAGGGCGTGGCGTTCCTGTCGACCAGCGCCGCCGGGCTCGACACGGTCGAGACCAAGCCGATGCGGGCGCTGCGCCGCCTGCGGCGCACCGTGCTGCCGATGCTCCAGCAGGTCGCGGGGTGGACCCCGGACCTGATCGACCGCTCGCGGATGCTCGCCGGAGACCTCGGGTGGCTCTTGACGCGCCGCTCGTCCTTCGTGACCGCCAACCCGCCCGCGTCGATCGTGTCGCTGGTCGAGCGCATGAACCGCGGCACGTCGATCCAGTCGATCGTCGGCTATGCGCGAGCTATCCTCGACCACGACGAGACGGCTACATTGCCGCTGTTCAAAGGCTTGCCGACGCTGGTGGCGGTGGGGGATTCCGATCCCTTGACGCCGCCGGAGCATTCGCGGCGCCTCGCCGAAGCGCTTCCGGGTTCGCGTCTGGAGCTCATAGGCGAGGCGGGTCACTCTCCGCAACTGGAGTACCCTGGTGAGATCTCACAACACTTGTTGGAGATGATCGACAAAGTCGCGGCCGAGATCGGCGATGGCTCCACCGCCGCCCCTTGTCCCCCGGTGCGGGAGGACGCAGGCAGGGGACGCCGGCGTTGGACCCCGTTCTCGCGACCGTACGGTCCCCGGCTCGAATCCTGACGCCCGGACCGATGAAACAACGGCGCCGCTTTGGCGCCCGTGCACTTGGAGGAGTGAACGTGAGGCTGACGCTCCAGACGGCCGAAGACACCCACGAGTTCGGCCTGCGCCTGGCTGCGGTCCTGCGCGCGGGCGACCTGGTGATCCTCACCGGCCCGCTCGGCGCGGGCAAGACCGCCCTCACCCAGGGCGTCGGCGCCGGGCTCGGCGTGGAGGGGCGCATCACCAGCCCCACGTTCGTGATCGCGCGCTCGCACCGGGCCGGCGCTGCCGGGGTGCCGCTGGTCCACGTGGACGCCTACCGCTTGGAGAGCCTCGACGAGCTCGACGACCTCGACCTGGACACCGACGCCGAAGCGGCCGTGACCGTGGTCGAGTGGGGCGCGGGCCTGGCCGAGCGCCTGGCCGAGTCGCACCTGGAGATCGCGATCGAGCGGCGCGCCGACGAGGTGCGCGAGGTCGTCCTCTGCGGTCGCGGCGGCGACTGGGCCGAGCGATTGGCCTCGCTCCAGCCGGTGGGCGCGGCCGCATGAGGGTGCTCGCGCTCGACACCGCCACCAGCGCGGTGCAGGCGGCCCTGGTCGACCTGGACGACGACGAGCTGTTCTTGACCGCGTTCCGCCGCGAGGTCAACAGCCGCGGCCACGTGGAGCGGCTCGCGCCGTTCATCGAGGAGTGCCTGGCCGAGGCCGGACGCACCGTCAAAGACATCGACGCGGTGGTCTCGGGGGTCGGGCCCGGCCCGTTCACCGGCCTGCGCGTGGGGATGGTCACGGCCGCGGCGTTCGCCGACGGCGCGGGCATCCCGGTCTACGGGGTCTGCTCGCTGGACGCGATCGGCGGGAACACGCGGGGCCGGGCGCTGGTCGCGACCGACGCGCGCCGCAAGGAGGTCTACTGGGCGGTGTACGAGGACGGTGTGCGCGAAGGCGAACCGGACGTGTGCAAGCCCGCCGAGCTGCCCGACACCGGGGCCGACTACGCGATCGGCGAGGGCGCGAGCCTGTACGCCGACCAGCTGAAGGTCCCCGCCGAGACCGCGGCGGTCTACCCCGACCTCGTCAAGCTCGTGGAGCTGGCCGGGCCGAGGCTCCGCGAGGGCGCGCCGAGCGAGAAGCTGACGCCCTTGTACCTGCGCCGCCCTGACGCGCAGATCGCGGCCGGGGCGAAGCAGACGGGCGCTTGAGCCCTGGTATTGCTTGAGTCATGAATCTGCGGATCGAGCGGCTGCGCTGGTGGCATTTGTCTGCGGTCGCGGCCATGGAGATCGAGATCTTCGGGCCCGAGGCGTGGAGCGAGGCCGTGCTGTGGACCGAGCTGTCGGCCGGGCACGACTACCGCGCGGTCTTCGACGGGGAGCGGATCGCGGGGTACGCGGGGACTGCGTACAGCGGTGACGAGGCGTGGATCAACAACATCGCGGTCGACGCGGCGTACCGTCGGCGGGGGATCGCCAGGGCTTTGATGGACGATTTGATCGCGCGGGCCCGGGCGGGCGGCGCGAAGGCGCTGTTCCTGGAGGTCGCGGTGGACAACGCGCCCGCGCAGCGGCTGTACGACGACTACGGGTTCGTGGGGCTCGGGGTGCGCAAGAACTACTACCAGCACACGGGAACCGATGCGGCCGTGATGAGGAGAGACCTGTGAAGACCGAGCCTGTGGTGATGGGCATCGAGACCTCGTGCGACGAGACCGGGGTGGGGATCGTGCGCGGGCACGAGTTGCTCGCCGACGCCATCGCGTCCTCTGTGGACGAACACGCGCGGTTCGGCGGGGTGGTGCCCGAGGTCGCCAGCCGCGCGCATCTGGAGGCGATGGTGCCCACGGTCGAGCGCGCGCTCGACGACGCGGGGCTGACCCTCGCCGACCTGGACGGGATCGCGGTCACCGCGGGCCCGGGCCTGGCCGGGGCGCTCATGGTCGGGGTCGGCGCGGCGAAGGCCTACTCGATCGCGACCGGGGTGCCGCTGTACGGCGTGAACCACTTGAGCGCGCACATCGCGGTGGACACGCTGGAGAACGGCCCGATCCCCGAGCCGGCGATCGGGCTCTTGGTCTCGGGCGGGCACTCCACGATCATGATGGTCGAGGACCTGGCCGGGAAGGTCACGCAGCTGGGCGCCTCGATCGACGACGCGGCGGGCGAGGCCTTCGACAAGGTCGCGCGCCTGCTCGGCCTGCCCTTCCCCGGCGGGCCGTACATCGACAAGGCCGCAGGGGAGGGCGACCGCGCGTTCGTGCAGTTCCCGCGGGGCCTGTCGGCGGCGAAGGACATGGAGAAGCACCGCTACGACTTCTCGTTCTCGGGGCTCAAGACCGCGGTGGCGCGGTGGATCGAGGCCCGGCGGGCCGAGGGCGAGAACGTGCCGGTGAACGACGTGGCCGCCGCGTTCCAGGAGGCGGTGTGCGACGTGTTGACGCGCAAGGCGATCCTGGCCGCGAAGGAGCACGGCGTCGAGACGCTGCTGCTCGGCGGCGGCGTCGCGGCCAACTCACGGCTGCGCGGCATGGCGGCCGAGCGAGCCGAGGCCGCCGGAATCACGCTGCGCCACCCGCGCCCGAAGCTGTGCACCGACAACGGCGCGATGGTCGCCGCACTCGGCTCCCACTTGGTGGCGGCCGGAGTGGCCCCGTCCCGCATCGATTTCCCCGCGAACTCCTCGATGGACGTAGAAGTGGTGAGCCTCGCCGAGCGGTTGTAGCCGTTCAGTTCTGGCCGGCGGCGACGCGTTCGGCCGCGGCGGCGCGGCGGACGCCGACGAGGTAGAGCACCGAGGCGATCACGCCGAGGATCCACGGCGACGGCAGCAGGATGACGGTGCAGCACACCGTCCAGGCCAGGAGCGCCCAGCCGATGAACGCGGGCGGGACGATGCCGCGCCGTTGCGTCCACAGGACCGCGAGGCCGAGCACCACGAGCGGCGGGCCGAAGCTGCCGATGGTGAGCCAGTAGGCGGCCATGCCCTGGCTCATCGTGATGACGCCCTCGTCGGGGCCCCACAGGACGCCGGTGAACCAGGTCCCGGCGTGGTCGGCGAGGGTCAGCGCGAGGGCGAGGAGCGTGTGCCCGGTGCCGAGGAAGACGAGTATCCGTCCGGACCACTTGATCATGACGCCTCCTAATTACGGAACTAATAGTTTCGATACTGCCGGTTCCCTATCATAGGAAGATGCCGAAACCGAAGCAAGCCGCGGGCCGCCCCCGCGACAGTCAGGTTGATCACGCCATCGCAAGCGCCACACGCGAACTCCTCGCCGAACGCGGCTACGCGAAACTCACCGTCGACGCCGTGGCCGCCCGCGCGGGGGTCGGCAAGGCCGCGATCTACCGGCGCTTCGACACCAAGCAGGAGATGATCTTCGCGGCCTCGGTCCACGACATGGAGGAAGCGCCCCCGCCCGACGCCGGTTCGCTGCGCCACGACCTCGAAGCGGTGTGCGCCACGATCGGCGCCCAGCTCGCCCAAGCGCCGCCCGACGTCCTCCACGGACTCCTGGCCGACGTCCACGGCGACACCGCGCTCGGCGCGAAGTTCACCGCCACTTTCATTCAGCGCGAACGGTTCGTCATCGAGACGGTGCTGGCCAGAGCGGTCGAACGAGGCGAACTCGCCGCCGCACCCGACGCGGCGATCGTCCACGCGATGCTCACCGGCCCGGTGTTCTTCTGGCTGCTCATCCTCACCGGCGACCACGCTCGCCTGCCCGAGCTCACCGCCCAGGTCGCCGACTCCGTGTCGGCCTCGCTCACCGCCTGAACTCACGCTGGTCTCGGGCCTCGCGCTCCTCACGCGAATCCCCGCCGTTGTCGGAGGGTGCCTCTACGGTGAGGGCATGAACGACGATTTCTGGTGGGAGCCCCCGATCGCGGGCACCGAGACCGAGCACCTGCTCGGCGCGCTGGACCGGCTGCGGACCACGTTCCGCTGGAAGGCCGACGGCCTGGACGAGGCCGGTTTGGCCGTCAAGATCGGCGCGTCGGACCTGACGCTCGGCGGCCTCCTCAAACACCTCGCGGCCTGCGAGGACTTCATGTTCACCGCGAAGATGCGCGGCGTCCTCCCCGGAGAGCCGTGGGACTCCCTCGGCTGGAAACCCTTGGAGGACTGGGACTTCACCTTCGACACCACCGCCCACACCGCCGCTGAGCTGTATGAACTCTGGGACGGCGCAGTAGACCGAAGCCGAACCCGCCTCGCTGAAGCCCTGGCCGACGGCGGCCTCGACCAACCCGTCCACCTCGAATTCCCCGGCGAGGGCCACCTGAGCCTCCGCCGCCTCGTATTCGACCTGGTAGAGGAATACGGCCGCCACACCGGCCACGCCGACCTCCTCCGAGAAGCAGTAGACGGCCGAGTCGGTGAGGACCCACCCGCAGGCTGGCACCCAGTGAGCTGACCCCAACTCCCGTGCGAGTGCCGCTCGCTTCGTGGTGATGTCACACCTTCGCGCGATCATTGATTCGGGGGCAGTCGAGTTTCGACACGCCCGACCGCAGGGGCCGACCCCCGCGCCCGGGCGTGTCGGTCCGCAAGCGCCCCCAGTTCAAATGATCGCGCGAGCCACCGACAATCCCCGGCGCGAAGCACCGGGCGCTCGGTTCTGCGGGCACGGCCGCCCGCCGCCCGTTGTGGGTTGACGTGGGACCGTAAGCTTCCGGTCCATGAGCGAGCCCGACACCCAAGCGCCAGACGAAGTCGAGGTGCCGCCGCGCAGGCCTTGGTACCGGGCGCGTTGGGTTCGAGGGTTGTCGTGGGTCGCCACCGCCGGGGTGCTCTTCTATACCGCCGTGCGGGTCTTCGGGTTCGAGACCGGGTGGGTTCTGGTCACGACCGTCGCGTTCGTGCCGTACTTCGCGATCGCCGCACTCCTGGGCGCGGGACTCCAAGCGGCCGTTCGGCATTGGGTCGCCGCGATCACCACTGGGGTGGCCGTGGCCGCGCTCGCCGTGGTGCTCGTGCCGCGCCTCGCCGCGAACGAGCAGCCGAGTGCGGACGGTCCCGAGCTCACCGTCATGTCCGTCAACCTCTATGTGGGCCAAACGGACCTGGAAAAGGTCGTCGGCATGGTCGAGGAGCACCGGCCCGACCTGCTCAGCGTCCAGGAGCTCACCCCTGGCGCGGCCGAGGGGCTGCGTGAGCTCGGCTTGGAGGCGCTGCTGCCGCATACCGTGCTCGAACCCGAGGAGCTCGCCGTCGGCACCGGCCTGTACTCGGCGCATCCGATCGAGGTCATCGACTCGGTCGGCAGGAACGGGATCTTCTACCAGATCGGCGTCGAGGTCGACCTCGGCGGCGAATCGGTGCGCTTCATGGCCGTCCACACCGCCGCACCCGCCTCGCCCGAGCGCATCCCGTTGTGGGAGCAGGACTTCGAGGAGCTCCCGCGCCCCGACGGCGGCGTCCCGTGGATCCTCGCCGGGGACTTCAACGCCACCCTCGACCACCGCAACCTGCGCGAGTTGCTCGACGCGGGCTACGTCGACGCCGCCGAGCAGACCGGCGACGGCCTGCGCCCCACATGGCGGCCCACCGAGGGCGGCTACCTGCGCGGCCTCCTCAAACCCCCGGCCGTGACCCTCGACCACGTGCTCGCCGAATCCGGCATCGCGGTCCTGGACTGGCAGGTCCTGGACAAGACCGGCAGCGACCACGCCCCGATCCTGGCCCGACTACGCCTGCCCTGAACCGCATTTCGCGAACGCGATGAATCCGCGCCCGGTGGCTCGTCATAGTTGGTACAAGCAACGGACATCGAAAGGTCGCCAACATGCGCAAGCTCATCATCACCGCGTTCGTCTCCCTCGACGGCGTCATGGAGGCCCCCGGCGGCGAGGCCGGCTACCGCAACACCGGCTGGACCTTCAAGGACATCGAGTTCCTGCCCGAGGCATACGCGATGAAGACCACCGAGCAGGACGAGGCGGGCGCGCTGCTCATCGGCCGCCGCTCCTACGAGGCCTTCGCGCCGGTGTGGCCGAGCATGGTCGAGGAGTTCGCCGGGTACAACGCGATGCCGCGCTACGTCGTCTCGACCACCCTCAAGGAACAGGACGACCGCTGGCCCGCCACGATCCTCCGCTCCCTCGACGAGGTTGCCGCGCTCAAGGAGACCGAAGGCGGCCCGATCATCGTCCACGGCAGCGCCGAACTCGGCCACAGTCTCGCCGACGCCGGTCTCGTCGACCGCTACCACCTGATGGTCTTCCCCAAGCTCCTCGGCGCGGGCAAGCGCCTGTTCTCCGAGGCCGACAAGGACGCCACCCAGCTCGCCCTCGTCGACCACGAGTTCTACGCCAACGGCATCCAAAAGCAGGTCTGGGACGTCAAGTAACAACCCCGCCCGGCCTGGCCACAACGCCGCAGCCGCCCTGTTCGAAAAACCGCTGTCGCACCCCCGTGTCAGGGTAATAACCGGGGGCCCACGCGAACGGCTCCATAAGAACTGCCGCGCGCCCAAAAACCGGCCCTCGGCGCTGTTCGAAACAGCGCTGTCGGACCCCCATGTCAGGGTAATTGCCGGGGGCGCTGTTTTTGAATCCTATAGGATATATCCTATAGGGATCAGGTGAGCCTCAGCTCCAGCGTTCGGGGACCCGCTGCCTCGGCAGCGACAGCCGTTCGGTCGGGTAGGTCTTGCCGCGCAGCTCGATACTGCTGCGGTCCTCGTCGGGCACGAATCCGTAGCGGTCGTAGAACTTCCGGCCCGTTTCGTTGCCGATCAGCTCCCACACCCGGATCGGCAGCATGTCCCGCTCGGTGAGCCACTGATGCGCTTCGCGCATCAGCGCGAACCCCGTGCCCCGCCCCCAATGGTCGGGATGCACGTAGATCGACCACACCTCGCCCGGCACCCCCGGCCCGACCGCGTCCTCCTCGACCTCGGCCCGCGCCCACCCGACCGAGGCGAACCCGATCACGTTGGGCCCCTTTTCGGCCACGAACGTATGCGCGTACTCGCGCCTGCGCGCCAGGTTGCGAACGAACTGCTCAGAGGCCACCTCGGGCAGGGCGTCCAGCACATCCTCGCTGATGATGCCGCGGTACGCGGCGCGCCAGGACGCGTTGCGCACCTGCACGATCTCGTCTGCGTCCGCGGGGCCGCCGGTTCGGATCCTCATGTCTACCAACCGTGCCCGAAGGTCCACAAGAAAGCAACCGGTTAGGAGCCGGTAATTGCGTCGGCAACCCGCGCGTGCAGAAAGTGTCTAGGCGACGGGCGACTCAAGGAGCCGCAGCTCGCGGGCCCCGGCGTCCACCGAGGCCAGCGCCCCGATGGGCATCGGAAGATTCGGTCCGGTATGTCCGAAGTCGACTCCCCCGAGGATCGGGAAGTCGCCCTCGCCCACGACGTCGAGCACGACCTCGCGCACCGAGACGGGCCCCAGCGGCGGCTCGATCCCCTCGAACGCGCACGGGATGCCCACCACCATCCCCGCGATCCGGTCGAACACGCCCTGCATCCGCAGCACATGCAGCTGGTTCCACACGTGGCCGGTGCTGCGGGCCACGTCCTCCCAGAAGAACACCGCGCCGTCCCAAGCCTCCGGCGGCAGCGCGTACGGGCTGGCCTGGACGTCCATCAGCCGGCCGAGCAGGCCCCCGACGAGCCGCCCGCTCGCCCGGCCCTCCCGCCAGGTCTCCCAAGGCTGCTCGGCAGGCAGCGCGACCTCGGCCACCGCCCCCGTGAGCAGCCCGAACAGCAGGTCGCGGACCTCGTTGTGGCGCTCGGCCGAAGCGCCCCAGAACTCCCCGCTGAGCCCGGGCACCAGGTCGGCGTGGAAGCCCACCAGCCCGGTCTGGGAGTGCATCGCCAGGTGCAGGCCGGTGATGTCGCTGAACCCCAAGAGCGGCTTGGGGTCTCGCCGGATCGCGTCGTAGTCGATCCGGTCGAGGAACCCGGTGACGCCGTTCCCGCCCTCGAACGGGATGATCGCCCGCACCTGCGGGTCGGCCAGCAGCGCGTTGAGCTCGGCGGCCTGCACCTCGGGCCGGGCGGCGTTCCACAGGTGGTGTCCGCCTGCCTCGACCAGCGGCGAGAGCCGCGTCTTGAAGCCCAAGCCTTCGATGAGGGCAACCGCCGCGTCGAGTTCGTGGCGCCGTTCGGGCAGCACGGGCCCGGACGGGGCGCAGATCGCCACGGTGTCGCCGGGCTGGAGTCGCTTGGGACGCAGCGGTTCCATGTTCTGCCTCCTGAGGGCGGGGATCGGGGCCGCGACCAGCCTACGACTGGAGCGGCCCCGATGCAATGCCTGAGTGCAAGCGTTATCGCAGCGGCACCGCGGGCTCCCACGGGTCGAGTGCATCGTGGCTGCCGTCCAGCACCGGCCGCGCCCGCCGGGCCCTGCGGATCGCCAACGCGCACCCGGCCAGCGCGATGAGGATCGACCCGGCGTAGCCCGCCAGGCTCGCCGCGTCGGGCGCGATGAACGACTGGCCCCGCACGGCCTGCCAAGCGGCCGTGGCGAACACGCCGAGGTAGCCGAGCGCGGTCCAGCGCACGATCGCGGCCCGGACCCGCTCGTCGCGCAGCCAGGCCCGGCGGGCCGCGACGAAGCCGAGGAGCATCGCCAGGCCGATGAGCACCTGGATGCCGTGCAGGCCGATGAAGTGCGAGACGCGCATGTCGCCGCCGGTGGTGGACCAGCCGGTGAGGAACATGCCGTTCCCGTCGAGGTCGCCCACGCCGTGCCCGGCGTTGAGCGGCACCTCGTTCCCATTGGCGTCCAAGGCGGTCCGCTTCCCTTGGCCGCCCACGGTGACGATGAAGAACGCCGCGAACATGCCGAGCGTCGACAGCAGCAGGCCCCAGCGGATCACGGCCGTGACGGCCTTGTCGCCGATGCGCTGGAACAGCACCAGCACCGCGATCGCCGCGTTGGCCAGGAACATGACCGGCACGAACTGGAACGCCAGTTGCACTACGGCGTTGAACGCGCCTTCGGACTGGTTGAAGTGGCTGAACGTCCCGGCGGCCGCCGCGGCCACGATGACGCCCACCTCGGCGGCGCTGATCACCGCGAAGATCGTGCCGAAGGCCCACCCGGTGCGCCGCAGCCGCGTCATGTGCGCGAGCAGCCACGCCAGCGAGAGGCAGTAGGCGAAGAACGAGAAGCCGAACTTGAACGCCTTGGCCCAGACGCTCTCGCCCAGGATCGTGCGGTCGTCGAAGGGGATCGCGACCAGGGACGCGAGCGCGATGATGCCGCAGGCTATCCCGAGGACGACGAGCGGCCGGTGCCAGCGCGGCCCGCCGGAGGTGAGTGCCAGGCCGGACTCGGCGGCCTTGGTGGTGAATCGGGGTGTGCTCATGTTCCCCAAGTTATGGAAGCCGCGGCCCGAATACATTGCCGTAAGCCGCCGCTTCCGTGGTGGGGCCAGCCTTACCCCGCCGCGAATCCGATAGGATATATCCTATATGATATAGGATTCCCGGCGGCGAGGGAAAGTCCGCACCTTCACATCGCCGTAACGAGGCTGTGACAGCGGCGTCCTAGCCTCGGTCGCATCTTGGACAGCGTTGACCCGTTCATCGGTACCGAAGCGACCGATCTGCCCGCGGCGCAGGGGCTGGCCGCCACTTGGTGGTGGCCCAAACCCCAGGTGGGCAACACGCACCCGGGCGCGTGCCACCCGCTGGGGATGGTCTCGGCCTGCGCCTGCTCGGGGGCCTACCCGACCGGCTACGGCCGCTACGGGATCTCCACCGAGGGCGCCCCGCCCGAGCTCTTCGACGACTACCTCGCGAGCGGGTTCACGCATTTCCAGCAGTCCGGGACGGGCGCGATCCGCAAGTACTACAACTACTTCCGCGTCACGCCGATGATCGAGCCCTTGGACGCGTTGGGCACTCGCTGGCGGCTGAGGGACGAGGAGGCCTCGCCGGGGTATTACGCGGCGACGCTGGAGAACGGCATCCGCTGCGAGCTGACGGTGGGCGAGAAGACCGCCGTCCACCGCTACACCTTCCCCGCCTCGTCCTCGTCCCGCGTGGTGCTCGACTTCTCCTACGGGGGCTTGGCGATCGAGCACGGCGCGACGGTGCCGCTGCGGGCCGGGATCGAGAGCCTGGGCCAAGGCGGGGCGCGGGGCACGGTCGTCATGGAGGGTATTCCACTGTCGATCCATGTGGAGGCCGACACTCCGAATTGGAGGCAGCTGGTTTGGTACGACCGGCGCCGCGTCGACGGCGGGACCCGCCTGGACTTCGACTACATCCGACGCACCACGTTGCGGCCCTTCGGGTTGATGTTCATGGGCCCGACCCGGGCCGGGCAGACCGTGGAGCTGCGCATGGGCTTCTCGATGCGCGGCACCGAGCAGGCCCGCGAGAATCTGGAGCGGGCGCTCCCCGGCGGCGCGGGCTTCGACGTGTGCCGCAACAAGACTCGTCAGGCCTGGTCCTCCTATTTCTCCCAAGTGGAGGTCGAGGGCGGCACCCCCGAACGCCGCGAGGTGTTCGCCACGAGCCTCTACCACTCGCTGATCAAGCCGTGCTTCGCCGACGACGAGAGCCCGTTCTGGCCCTCGGACGGCCCGTTCGCCTACGACATCGCGACCATGTGGGACATGTACAAGACCCAGTTCCCGCTGCTGACGGCCCTGAACCCGAAGCGCGGCGCGGACATGCTCGAATCCCTGGTGCGCGTGGCCGAGGAGGAGGGGAACCTCCCGATCGGCTACCGCATGGCCCGCGGCTCGGACCGGTTCTTCCGCCAGGCCTCGGCGCTGGCGCACACCGTGCTCGCCGACGGGTTCCAGCTCGGTCTCGAAGGCCTCGAATGGGATTGGGCGCTCGTCCACATGCAGGACGACCTGCGGCGCGGCTACGGCGAGGAGTTCGCCGAGCGCGGCGTGGTCCACCCCGTCAGCCACACCCTCGACCTCGCGGTCGGCTACTGGTGCACCGCGATCGTGGCCCGCGGCCTGGGCGACGAGCGCCTCGCCCTCGAACTCGAATCGAAGTCCCGCGCCTGGACGAACGCGTTCGGCCCCGACGGGCTCCTGCGCGATTCGAGCTTCTACGAGGGCGGGCGCTGGAACTACTCGTTCCGGCTCCTCCACGACATGGCCTCCCGCATCGAGCTCGCCGGAGGCGACGCGGCCTTCACCGCGCTGCTGGACCGTTTCTTCGGCTACGGCCCCGAACCCGCCCGGTTCGAAGGCCTCAACAACGAACCCGACATGGAGGCCCCCTGGGCCTACCACTACGCCGGGCGGCCCGACCGCACCGCCGAGGTCGTGCACGCCGCGCTCGCCCACCGGTTCGGGACCGGCCGCGGGGGCCTTCCCGGCAACGACGACTCCGGGGCGCTGTCCTCGTGGTACGTCTGGGCCTCGCTGGGCCTGTTCCCGGTCGCGGGCCAGAACCTGTTCCTGGTCAACGCCCCCGCGTTCAAGGGCGGGCGGTTCCGCTTCGGCGGCAACGACTTCGAACTGGTCACGACCGGCCACGAGGAGTCCGGCATCGGCGCCGACGCCTCGCCTTCCGCGCAGTACGTCCAGTCGGCCCGCCTCGACGGCAGGCCCCTGGAGCACGGCTGCATCACCGGCACGCAGCTGCACGGCGGCGGACGCCTGGAGATCGAGCTCGGGCCCGCGCCATCGGCGTGGGCGACGAAGCTGCGCCCGCCGTCCGCCTCCGACCGTCCTCAGGAGTTCCCATCGTGATCGACAAGCCCAAGCGCCGCCTCGTGATCGTCGTCCGCGCCGACCCGGTCATCTGCGGCCACGCCACCGAGGCCCGCGGCCTCGCCGAAGTGGCCCTGACCCGCGGCTTCGACGACGTGCGGATCGTGACCTGGCCGATCGAAGCGCTCCAGGCCGCCGGGCTCCCGCTCAAACCCCTCGGCGAACTCCTCCCGTACTCGCCGGGCATTACCGTCGAGCGGCCCGATCCGGTCGGCGACTACCGCGTCCCCGACGGCCGCCACCTCATCGGCCTGGCCGGTCGCCTCTTCGAGCTCTTCGCCGACGGCGTCCCCACCGTGTGCATGTCGATGTACCTGACCCCGCACGCGAACGCGGTCGTCGAGGCCCTCAGGTCGGTCCGCGCCGCCGGGCTCGAATCCGACGTCACCACCATCGCCGAAGCGGTCGGCTCCGACATCACCAACGTGGTCCGCTCCTGCCTCGAACAAGGGCAGCTCGGCGCGGCCGCGACCCTGTTCACGACCTATCTCGCCAACGACCGCTGCGTGGCCGTCTCCGCCTACACCCGTGACCTCATCATCGACGCCGCCGCCCAGCTCGACCTCGCCTGCGGCACCCGCTTCGCCGACGAGATCGCCCACCGCGTCGAGGTCTCCTACCCCGCGGTCGACGCGAGCCGCTACACCGAGCTCGATCCATCCGATGTGGACACAGCGCTCGCCTCCCGCGGACTCCGGCGCGACGGCTACATACTCTTCCTCTCCCGCGTCGCCGCCGCCAAAGGCGCCGACGACCTCATCGCCGCCTACCGCGCCTCCGCCGCCAGCGCCACGTGCAAGCTCGTCATCGCCGGGAACGGCCCGGCGCTGGACCAGACCCGGGCTCTCGCCGAGGGCGACGAGCGGATCGCCTTCCTCACCGACGTCAGCGACGAGGAGAAGCCGCTGCTCATGAACGGTTGCGCCGCATACGCACTGCCCTCGAAGCCGCGCCCGGAGTTCGTGGAGACCTTCGGCATCGCCCTGGTCGAGAAGATGCTCGCCGGTGGCGGCCCGGTGATCACCACCCGGACCGGCGGCATCCCCGAAGCGGTGGGGGAGCACGCGATCGAGGTCCCGCCCGCCGACCCCGCGGCGCTCGCGGCCGCGATCGACCG
The DNA here is from genome assembly GCF_040645615.1 of Glycomyces sp. NPDC046736. Lineage (NCBI taxonomy): Bacteria > Bacillati > Actinomycetota > Actinomycetes > Glycomycetales > Glycomycetaceae > Glycomyces > Glycomyces sp. NPDC046736. Next base: position 107,123 of record NZ_JBEYYO010000015.1, read on the forward strand.
CGCGCTGGCGATGAGCCCGGCCGAACGCGAGGCGAAGGCCGAGGCCGCCCGCGCCTACGCGATGCGCTTCGACCGCGCCGCGGTCTTCGACAACCTCTTCGCCCCGGTTCCGGAGAGCGTCCACGCCACCCGCTGACCAGGCATTCCACGTCAGCTGAAAAAACTTCAGAGAACCCGGCAACCTTCTGGGCCTTCGCGGCGACTGCATGTCGGTGCGGCACCCCGGCTCCGCCGCACCCACAACGTTCCACGACTGGGGAGGCGCGCATGGCCGCACCGCACGCCGCGACATGTCACGCGCGGCGGACATGCCCGCCTTCCCCCCGCGCCGCCGCTGCCAGGCGGCACCGGGATCTGGGAGAGGCCTGCCTCTCGTGGTCTCCACTCCGCTGATCCCCGAGGGGCGCGGGCACCGGGGGTGCCCGCGCTCGCGCGCTGATCGGAAGGCGAGGGCGCTATGGTCCGGCTGCTAGAATCGCCGCCACCCCGACAGCGCACCGTACCCGAAGGACCCCCGTTGGACCTCCCCGCTGAAATGGAGGAGGACGCGTTCCGCGCCTTCTTCGAGCGGCACCACGCCGAGCTGGCGCGCTTCGCGTGGCTCCTCATCGGCGAGCGGGGCGCGGCCGAGGACATCGCGGCCGACGCGATGCTCGCGGTGTGGCGGCAGTGGGACCAGGCCCGCAGGGCCCGTTCGCAGATCGCCTACGCGCGGGGGATCGTCGCCAACCTCGCCAAGTCCCGCATCCGCGCCGCGGTGCGCGAACGGCGCAGGAACATGCTGTTCTGGCAGCGGCCGGGCGAAGTCGAAGAGGGCCCCGACACCGCCGCGGTCGTCGACGTGCGGGCCGCTCTGGCCCGGCTTCCTTTGCGCCGCAGGACCTGCGTGGTGCTGCGGCATTCACTCGGGTTGTCGGAGAAGGAGACCGCCGAAGCGCTGGGGATCTCGGTGGGCACGGTCAAGAGCCTGACGTCCCGCGGCCTGGCCGACCTACGCCGCGTTCTGGGACCGCCTCCGCAAGGACCGGGGCCGACACGAAACGGGGTGCCGTCGTGAACGACGAACTGCCCGAGCGCCTCCGCTCGGCCGGAGACGACTTCTCCCCCGACCGCGACCGCATGTGGTCGCGCGTATCCGATGGGATGCGCGAGCCGCGCCAGGCCGCCGAGCGCCGCCCGCAATGGCGGATGCCGTTGGCGGCCTTGGCCGCCGGAGCAGCCGTGGTCCTCATAGGAGGCGTGGTGCTCCTCGGCCAGGCCATCGGCCTGGGCCCGGTGATCTCGCCGAGCCCCGAGCCTCCCGCGGCCGGACCCGGCACCCGGTCCGCCGAGGCCTCCGAGACGGCCACCGACCCGGGCTCCTCCGAAGCCGGCGTCCCCTCCTCGGCCGAGATCACCGAGAGCGCGACGGGCACCGAGACCGGTGAAGCGCCCGAGCAGGATCCGCGGTGGATCACTGTGGACTCAGGGATCGACTCCAACTCCAACGCGTACTGGTCCCAGGTGAACCTGGTTTTCGCGAACTCGGAGCCTTTGACGCGCTTGGACGTCGAACTGCGCGTGGCGATCGGCGACGGCATCAACTCGCTCGGCACCTGGAACACCGACAACAACCTCTTCAGTGAAGGCACCGAGTCCGAAGAGGACGGTTTCATGGTGTACCGCTGGACCCTCAAGGACGGCGCGACCCTCCCGCCGGGCTCCTACACGCTCGCCGCGCAGTTCAGCCACGACCAGGGCCCGCGCTCGGCCGATGAGGACTCCTACCGCTTCGACGCGGCCACCGAGACCGAGTCGGGCCGCGTCGAAGGCGGCATCTGATCAGAAGCTGATCAGCTCGAACGTGGTCGCGTAGGCGGTGCCGAACCGCTCCCCCGAGGCTTTCGCGAACGAGGTCAAGAACCCGCGCGCGTACGTCTCGGGGTCCTCGTCGGTGAGCGCCGAGATGTACGCCCGATGCTCCACAAGGGACGCCACTCCGGCTTCGATCGTGTCGGTCACGTCCACCGCGTGACTCGCCTCCGGCGAGGCCGCGAGCGCGACCCACCGCACCCCGCCCCACGGCTCCAGGCCCTCCTCGGCCAGTTCGGGGAAGATCCACCGGTTGCCCGCGTCGTTCGCCGCGTCCAGGACGGCCTCGCCCACGGCCCGGTGGTCGGCGCTGTTCCAGGTTCCGGGGAAGAAGTTGTCGCGCCGGTTGAGGGTGATCACCAGCTCGGGCCGGTGCCTGCGGATCGCGGCGGCCAGGTCGCGCCGCAGCCCCACTCCGCCCACGACCTGACCGTCGGGGTGGTCGAGGAACTCGACGCTGGAGACGCCCACGACCGCCGCCGAAGCGCGCTGCTCGGCGTCGCGGATCGGCGCGCACTCGGTGGGCGACATCGTGTCGATCCCGGCCTCGCCCCTGGTCACCATGAGATAGGCGACCTCGCGACCGCCCCGCGTCCACCGCGCGACGGCCGCTGCGGCGCCGTACTCCATGTCATCGGGATGCGCGACGATCGCAAGGGCCTTGGTCCAGTCTTCGGGCATCGCAAGAAGATCGCTCATCCCCACATTATGGGTCTTTCAGCAAGCGCAGGAGACCCCAGAGACCGGGACGGTGCGCGGGTCGGGTTCGCCGCGCTCGGTGCCTTCGTCGGTGGCGACCGGCAGGCCCTCGCGGATCCAGTACTCCATGCCGCCGATCATCTCCTTGACCTGGTAGCCGAGCCTCGCGAACTCGACGGCGGCGCGGTAGGCGCCGTTGCAGCCCGGGCCCCAGCAGTAGACGACGACCGGGAGCGATTTGTCGATCTCGGCGGCCGCGCGGGCCGCGATCTGGTCGGTCGGCAGGTGCACCGCGCCGGGAGCTCGGCCCTGGTCCCAGGCGGCCTGGCCGCGGGAGTCCACGAGCGTGAACCCGGGCGCGTCGGCTTCCAAGGCGGAGTGGACGTCCGCGACGTCGGTGCGGAAGGCGAGCTGCCTGGTGAAGAAGGCGAGCGCGTCCGCGGGGCTGGCGGGCGGCACGGTGAGAACGGCGTTCGTATCCATGAGCCCAACTTACATACTGGTACAAACGAATTAATGCATCGGTACAAAGATCGGCCCTGATGGGCACGCTTTCGACGAGGCGTAGCGTAGACGCCGCCGACGTTTCCCGCATCGAAGAGAGGTCCCACCATGGCACCCACCGCACCCACGGTCGCACTCGCCCACGGCGCTTCGATGCCGCTGCTCGGGCTCGGCACCTGGCCGATGGACGACGCCGAGGCCGAGCGCGTGGTCGCCGAGGCGATCGGGCTCGGCTACCGACTCGTGGACACCGCCGAGAACTACGCCAACGAACGCGGTGTCGGCAAGGGCCTCAAGGCTTCCGGGGTGGCGCGCGAGGACCTGTTCGTGACCACCAAGTTCAACCGCCAGTGGCACGGCGTCGAGCTCGCGGCCGAGGCCTGCGAAAGGAGTCTCGACCGGCTCGGCCTCGACTACCTCGATCTCTTGCTCATCCACTGGCCGAACCCCAAGCACGGCAAGTACGTCGAGGCCTGGCAGGGCCTGGCCCGCCTCCTGGACACTGGTCGCGTCAAGGCCATCGGCACCTCGAACTTCAAACCGGCCCACCTCGACCGGATCATCGAATCGACCGGCGTCGTCCCCGACGTCAACCAGATTCAGTTGAGCCCCTTCACCACCCGCTCCGAGGCCCGTGCGTACCACGCCGAGAAGGGCATCGTGACCCAATCCTGGTCCCCGATCGGCGGCCAAGGCGCCCAGGTCCGCGAACACCCTGCGGTCCTCGAACTCGCCGAGAAGTACGACCGCACCCCGGTCCAGATCATCCTCCGCTGGCACCTCGACCTCGGCCTCGCAACAGTCCCCAAATCCAGCGACCCGGAGCGCCTCGCCCAAAACCTCGCGGTCTTCGACTTCACCCTCACTCCCGAAGACCGCCAAGCGATCTCAGCACTCGACCAAGGCGAGGCGGCAGCTGCCGACTCCGACGACTTCGGCCACTGAGCCGCGCGGCTCGCTACCCTCGATCCTCGCGGCGCCTCATCGAGTCGAATCGATGAGGTGCCGCGATGCCATGTGTCGATCGGACTGGTCGAGGAGCGACGTTGGGGTATGTGCGGTTGTTGCGGCAGCGGCGGGTGCTTGTGCTTTGGGGGGCGCAGACGCTGTCGGTGTTCGGGGACCGGATGTACGCACTGGCGATCATGTGGGTGGCGTGGGAGCAGGCCGGGGCCGGGGCCATGGGGCTCGTGGCGATCGCCGAATCGCTGCCGTACATCCTCATGGGGACCTTCGGACGGCGGATCGTCGCTTGGTGCACGTCGCTAGGGGCCCTGGCGATCCTCGACGTGGCCCGCGCCGTGCTCGTCGTCGCGCTCCCGCTCGCCTGGGAGTGGCACGGCGTTCCGGGGCTGCTGGCGCTCGCGTTGCTGCTCGGATGCTGCGGTTCCCTGTTCGACCCGAACCTGCACACGCTCGTCCCCGATTTCGTCGAGCCTCGCGATGTCCAGGCCGTCGTCGGCTTGATGGACCTCTCCGGCCGGATCGCCCGCATCGCCGGTCCGGGCGCGGCCGGGGCGCTGCTGGCGGTCATCCCGATGCGAGAGTTGTTCTGGATCGACAGCGCGACCTTCATCGTCTCCGCGATCGCCCTGGTGCTCCTCGCCAGACGCGTGAATGTCAAGTCCCGCGTCCCCGTAAGCGCCGCAACGCATATCGAGCGCCCGCGCGCCTCGACGCTGCTCCGTTCCAGTCCCGACGTCGGCGTCGCGATGCTCGTCGCCGGGTTCGGCACCATCGCCGGGGCCTGCGCGCTGGCGATGCCCGCGCTGCTCGAAGGCAGTCTCGACGCGGGTGCCGGTGCGTACGGGGCGATCCTCGCGGCCACCGGAGGCGGCGCGCTCGTCGCGAACCTGATCGCGGGGAACTGGCGGCTTCCGGGGCCGCCCATGGCAATCTACTGTGGAGTATCGGCTCTGCTCGGCTTGCTCATGGCCGCCAACGCAGGAGCGTTCTCCGTGGTGTACCTGTTCGCGGTCGCGGCCCTGACCGGCATGGTCACGCCGTTCTTGCCGATCACCCTCAACACTCACCTGGCCGGTTTCCCGACTCCGGCCAGGCTCCGCTTGATCACGGTGAACTTGACGGTCGCGCGCACCACGGGCACCCTCGCGATGCTCTTCCTCCCCGCCCTCGCCGCGGCCGATCCGGCCCGCGGATTCGCCGTCAGCGGCGTTTCACTCGCGGCGATCGCACTCCTGGGCGCGCTGGCCGTGGCGTTGCTCGCCCGCCGCTCGAACCACCCTGATGAGAACGCGAAACCGTCAACTGAAGTTGACGATTCTCGGGTTGTCAACTACGGTTGACGGATGGGTGCTGATGAACTCGCCGCCATGGCGGCGGCCACCGCCGATTCCGATCCGCTTCAAGGGCTGAAGGCCCTCGCGGAGGTGCGGGCCGAGGCGGAGCGGGTTGAGGCCGTGCTGGTTCGGCGTGCCCGCAACAACGGTTCCAGCTGGGCGCAGATCGCTGCCGTTCTGGGAGTCTCGAAGCAGGCCGTGCACAAGAAGTACGCGGGCCGCGGGCTGTTGGGCGGCCGGTCGTGACCGCGTCCTGCGGCGATGAACGCCTCGCCGCGAGGCTCCGAGCGCTCCTAGGCCCCGGCATCGCCGCCGCGGCCGTCGTCGGGCCCGGAGGCGTCACTACCGCCAGTCTCGGCACCGGCCTCGAAGCCGACTTCGAGATCGGCTCGATCTCCAAGGGCCTCAGCGGACTCCTGTACGCCGAAGCGATCGCGCGAGGCGAGATCGACGCCGCGACGACGCTGGGCGAGCTGCTCCCGCTCGGCGCGGCCCCGGTCGGCCGGGTGACGCTGCGGTCGCTGACTGCGCACCGATCCGGACTGCCCTCGCTGCCCGCCTCCGCGCGACCCCTGCGACGTTCGATCGCCTTGTGGCGCAACGGCACCAACCCCTACGGCGAGAGCCTCGACCAGCTGCTCGACCAGGCGCGCGAGGTCAGGCCAGGTAAGCCGCGTCCCCGCTACTCGAACCTCGGCTTCGAGCTGCTGGGCCACAGCCTTGCCGCAGCCGCCGACACCGGTTACGCCGCGCTCCTTCAGGACCGGATCGCCACCCCGCTCGGCCTCGACTGCTACGCCCCGGCCACCCCCGCCGACCTGCGTCCCGGCGCGCTCACCGGCACGAGCAGGCGTGGCCGCCCCCGGCAGGCCTGGACCGGCGAGGCGGTCGCACCGGCGGGCGGCATCCGGGCCTCGATCACCGCCATGGCCCGCCTGACCCAGGCGCTGCTCGACGGCACCGCTCCGGGCATCCGCGCCCTCGATCCCTTGGAGCCCTTCGGCACCGGCGCCCGCATCGGCGCCGCATGGATCACCGTGCGAGTGAAAGGCCGAACCGTCACCTGGCACAACGGCGCCACCGGCGGCTTCCGGTCCTGGCTCGGGCTCGACCGCGAATCGGGAACCGGCGCCGTGATCCTCTCGGCGACCTCGGCGCCCGTCGACCGCCACGGATTCGCGCTCCTGACCCGCGCTTAGTCGGGGACGTGGCGCAGTACGTCTCCCGGTTGGCAGTCCAGGACTTGACAGATGGCGTCGAGGGTGGTGAAGCGCACCGCTTTGGCGCGGCCGTTCTTGAGGACCGCCACGTTCGCCGGTGAGATCCCGACGGCTTCGGCGAAGTCCCCCACCGACATCCCGCGTTCGGCGAGCAGGCGATCGAGGTCGACCACGATCGCCATCAGATGACCTCGGACATTTCGGACTGGAGCAACGTCGCCTTGCGGAGCAGCCCGCGCATGATCACCAGGAGCATCGCGATCACCGCGCCGGTCCCGGTGCACAGCGCCATGCTGCCGAACATGCCGATGGTGGTCATCTCGTCGACGGGGATGTCGACGAACAGCAGATGAACGGTGACTGCGAACGAGAGCCCGGTTGCCACCAGCGTCGCCCAGATGATCACGTTCACCCAGCGGAACGACCGGATGCTGAAGATCGCGTCCCGCTCGATCATCCCGAGCAGGACCCAAGCGGCCACGAGCACCACTTGGACGCAGGCGATCCCGAGAATCCCGGCGATCGTGTAGAGCAGCATCGAGACCTGGAATCCATCGTTGACGGGAATGCTGTCAGTGAAGGTCGTGGGCAGGACGACGAACTGGCCGAACAGCCCGGCGAGGAACGCCCCGGCGATCGCCATTCGCAAGAAGAGAATCATGATGGAGTGCATCTATCGATTCTCGATCGGTTTCTATCGAAAGTCAATAGATTCCGATCGAGAATCGATAGATGTCTCCTCAGGCCTCCAGGAGCGACAGCGCCCGGCCCGCGAGATGGTCGGCGTTCGTGATCCCTTCGAGGGCGGTGATCCGGTCGCCTTCGATGGTGAACACGAGCATCCGCGTCGGCAGGTCCGTCGGCGCGGCCACGATCGCGATCCGCCCGTCGACCAGCATCATCTCGCCTTCGCCGCCGAATGCGGCGAACGTGATCGCGCTGCCCGCGATCTGCGCCGCGCCGCGGAGGATCGGGCCGACCGTGCCGCCGTCGGTCCGGGCCGTGACCTCGGGATCGAGCACCGCCACCAGAGCGTCGAAGTCCCCGCCCTGAGCGGCGGCCTGGAACGCCTCGACCACCGCTCGCTGCCGCGACACATCCCGACGAGGCGTCTCGTCCGTGCCCCGGATCCGAGCCCGCGCCCGGCTGGCGAGTTTCCTTGCGGCGACCGGGGTTCGGTCGATGATCTGCGCGATCTCGTCGAACGGGACGGCGAACATGTCGTGCAGCACGAACGCGAGCCGCTCGGCCGGATCGAGCGTCTCCAGGACCACGAGCAGCGCGAGCCCGACCGAGTCGGCCATGAGCGCTTCGTTCTCCGGGTCGACCGGCGGCACCGCGTCCGGCAGCGGCGCGGGCTCGCCGTATTCGGGGATCGGCTGCTCGGCACGGATCTTGCGGCGCCGCAACTGGTCGAGGCAGACGCGTCCCACCACTGTGGTCAGCCACCCGCTCAGGTTCTCGATCGCGTCGGTGTCGCTGGCGGCCAGGCGGAACCAGGCCTCTTGCACTGCGTCCTCGGCCTCGCCCGAGGACCCGAGCATCCGAAACGCCACCGCCACGAGCCGCCCCCGGTCCGCCTCGAACCGCCGCGCCAGCCACTGGTCGTCGCTCATGTCCGCTCCCCTTCAGTCACTCATGTGACCATATGACGCACCCGAACCCGAAAACGTGACTGACGGTCAGCCCAGGTGGATCAACCGAGGAGCCAGAACATCATGAGCTGCCTGGCCCGGTCGACGACGTACCCTGGGTTCGCCGCCAGCCACGGATGGGCCCGGACCTGGTGGCGCAGGGCCGTGTAGAACGCGCTGGCGAACGCGTCGCCGAACACGTCGATGCCGGGCGACTCGACCAGGTGCGGTTCCCCGTAGAGCGACCGGACGGCCGCCTCGACCGCGAGGAGGTCCAACGACGGCTTTATGTCGTGATTGGACTGCCGGATCTCGGACATGAACGCGGCCAGCTCGTCCCGGTCGATCGCGCCCGCTCCCCGCCCCGCGCCGGGCCCGAACCGGAACTCGAGGCAGACCGCGGCCGCGGCCCGCACGTGCTCGGCGGCGGAGGTGCGGCTGTGGTCGGCGAACTGCTCGCGGAGGTCAGCGGCGGCGGTGAGGTCTCCGGTGATGAGGTAGGTGAGGTGTTCGCGTTGACGTTGCTCGGGGGTCATGCGGACTCCTCGGTTCCAGTCGCGGCTGTGATGGCTTCGCCCGCCGTGCGAAAGATCTCGGTCCTGAGTTCGTCGGCGTCCGAGAAACGTTGGGCCAGTTCGGTGTCGGTGATGGACGGGTCGATGAGTTCGTTCATCACCGCCCACATGTAGCCGGGCTGCTCGGCGAGTGGGATCTCGTTGAACCATTGGGATTCGCCGCAGACGGCGCGAACGAGCGCTTCGGCGCGGATCGCCACGAACCCGGGGGCGTTGGCAGAGGCGGTGGCGGTGTCGGTGTCGGAGACGGTGGCGAACCCGGTGATGGGAGCGGCCGCGAACCCCGGGGCGGGAGCGGTGGCGGCGGCAAGGGCAGGGCCGGGGTCAGAGTCGGAGTGGCTTGGGTTGCGGCGCTGCGGCTGGTGGCGGTGGCGGCGATGGAGGCGTTCGGTGAGGGCGGCGAGGTCGTCGGGGTCGGGGCGGTCGCCGAACTCGTCGTAGACGGCCTGGGTGAACAGGGCGATCAGGAAGACGTGGTGCGAGATGCGCTGGGCTTCTCCGATCTGGGCGGCGAGCTTGAGCGCCTCGGCGGTGTCGCCGCGGAGGCGGGCGGTGGCGTGGGCGCGGAAGAGCGCGGTGTGGGTTTCGCGGGCGGTGGGTTGTGGGTCGGCGGGGGCTGTTTGTTGTGGGGCGGCTTGTTGTTGTGGGGCAGCTTGCTGCGGAGCGGCGTTTGCGGTGTCGGGTTGGGCGTGGGTTTGGGTGTCGGGTTGGGAGTCGGTCTGGGTGACGGTATTCGGGTCGGCACTCGGGCCGGTTCGGTTGTCGCTCATGGTGTTGGGTCCTATCCTTCGCAGGTGCGGTGGGCGGCGGTCCAGGCGGCGAGCGCTTCGCGTTTGATGCGAGCGGCGCGGCCGGGGTGGCTGGCCCAGTCGAGGTGGTCGAGTTCGGTGATGTGGAGGTCGATGCGGGAGGTGCCTTGGGCGGAGTCGGGTTCGGAGTCGAGTTCGGGTCTGAGGCCGGTGAGGAATCCGACGACCGGCGGCACGTGCCCGGGCGCGAGGATCCACAGCCGTGGGATCTGGGTAATGACTCCGAAGTGGAGTGTTCGGTCGCTGATCTCGGTTTCGCCGATGACGGTGACCGAGGACGGGTCGACTCCGGTAAACGAGCGGACTGGTAGTGGGATCTCCTTGAGCGCCTTGGCGTATCGAGCGCGGGCGCGGTGTGGTGCAGAGCGGCCTAGGCCCATGCGGCACCGCCGGTCAGATGGGTAGATTCGACGCGGGCTCGCTGCGCGCCGCGTAGTGCCTGCGCGAAGCGGGTGCGGGTGCGGGTGCGTGCGCGTGCGGGGGCGCGTGCGGGGGCGCGTGCGGGGGCGCGGTGTGGTGCGAACCGGGCTAGATCCATGCGGCACCGCCGATGGGACGGGTGGTTTCGACGCGGGTCCGCTGCGCGCCGCGCAGGGCTTGAGTGAAGCGAGCGCGGGCGCGTGCGGGGGCGCGGTGTGGTGCGAACCGGGCTAGATCCATGCGGCACCGCCGATGGGACGGGTGGATTCGATGCGGGCGCGCTGCGCGCCGCGCAGCGCTTGAGTGAAGCGAGCGCGTGTGCAGGCGCGAGCGCGGGCGCCTGCGGAGGCGCGGTGTGGTGCGGTGCGGCTTCGGCCCATGCCGCACCGCTGATGGGACCTGCGGTTTCGACGCGGGCGCGCTGCGCGCCGTGTAGTGCCTGCGCGAAGCGGGCGGTGCGGGTGGCGGTGGCGGACCGGTCCGCCGATCGCCGCTGGGGGAAGGGGCGCGAGGTCGGTGCGGTCCGGTCCGTTGACTTGTGCGGTCGCGAGACGGGGCTCGGGACGGGGGTCGGGACAGGGCGCTGGGTCGGTGCGGCCCGGTTGGCGGACTCGCGTGGCCGCTCCGCCGACTCGCTCGGCGGGACGGTACTCGAGGTTGATGTGGTCCGGTCGGCCGACTTGCGTGGCCGCACCGCCGACTTGTGTGGCTGAGGGACGGGGCGCGAGGTCGGTGCGGCGGTCGCGGTCCGGTCCGCTGACTCGCTCGGCGGGACGGGACTTGGGAGCGGTGAGGTCCGGTCGGCCGACTCGCATGGCCGCACCGCCGACTTGCGCTGCCGCTCTGCCGATTCGCGCGGCCGGTCCGCTGACTTGCGTGGTTGCTCCGCCGATTCGCTCGGCGGGACGGGGCTTGGGGCCGGTGCGGCGAGGGTCGCTGACTCGCGCGGCCGCCCCGGCGATTCGCGCGGTTGCTCCGCCGATTCGCGCGGGCGCGGGACGGGGCTCGGGGTTGACGCGGCGAGGGCCGCCGCGTGGTTGGTGGGCTGGCCGAGTCGCGGCGAGGGCGCTTGTGGCGCGGGCTTCTTGAATGCCCGCTTCACGGTTCTTGCGAGGCGAGCGAGGCGGCCGATCACCGGTCCGCCTTCGGCGCCGAGGACCTGGCGGTCGATCGTGCTCGGGCAGGTTCGGTGTGCGGCGGCCAACTCGGCGGACTTGTCGATGAAGCGGTTCCAGGCGTCTTCCCGGAGCTTCCCGAAGTAGTGCGGCGCTTCGGGTTCGGGGGAGCGGGGGGTGCCGCCGGGGGTATCGGCCGAGCGGGAGTATCCGCGGAAGGAACCGGAGCCCGAGCCGGAGTCGAAGCCCGAGCCGGAACCGGAGCCGGAGTCGAAGCCCGAGCCGGAACCGGAGCCGGAGTCGAAGCCCGAGCCGGAACCGGAACCCGAGCCCGAACCGGAGCTGGAACCGGAGTCGAAGCCTGAGCCGGAATCGGGTCGGGGCCGGTTGGTTGGGCGATTGGACTCGCCGGACACCCTGGGGCCGTGAGCGTTGCCGGAGCCGGAACCCGCGCCCGAGCCGGAATCGTGGTTTCGGCTCCGGTCGCGGCGCCGATCGCGGAGCTGGCCACGGTCACGGTCCCGATCGCGGCGCTGGCCCCGGTCTTGGCCACGGCCTTGTTTGCGGTCTTGGTCGCTGGGCTGGCCCCGGTCCTGGTCGCGGCCTCGGTCATGGCCACGGTCGCGGTCTTGGTCGTCGTGCTGGTCCCGGCTCTGGTCGCGGTCCTGGTTGCGGTGCTGGTTGGTGCCGGTGCGGCGGTTGTGGAGGGCTTCGGCGCGGGCGGCCCATTCGGCTTTTTCGGGGTCGGCGTCGATTTCGCGCCGAGGGATGGGATCGGGGAGCTCGCCGCGCCGGTGGCGGCCGGTGCGTTTGTCGGGGAACCAGCCGGGGGAGCCGTACGGGCCGGGGTCGAGGACGTCGTAGGGACGGTCAGAGTCGATGATCCAGTCGTCGCCCGGCTTGTGGCGCAGGTGGTCTGGTTCGTAGCGCGGGTGGGACGGGTCGGACTCGGGTGCGTCGAGATCGCACTGGTCGGGATGGGTTTGGTACCGGTACGCGCCGGGTGTCATGGGGTCGGGGGAGTCGCGGGCAGGGTCGGAGGAAGAGCCGGGGGAGTCGAGAGAGCCCGAGGAGCCGGGGAAGTCCGGGGAGCCGGGGGCGGAGTGGGACGCGGAGGCGCTGGTCAGTTCGTTGGCTTGGGTTGCGCGCCTGCGAAGTCGCTCGGTCAGATCGACGATGCGGCTCGAAGAGCTACCAGTGGAGGCGCTTGCACGTTGAGCGGTGGAGTATGCGGCGGTGTCAGACTCGAAGTCCGCCGTGGATGTAGCGCGATTCTCAGGGGAATGGCTGTTTTCAGGTACGCCGGAATAGCGTATCGTCGGTGACGACACAGAAGTACTCCTTCTGGTGTTAAGCCGCCCGGTGGGATCGTGTTGGTAGCAAGAGGCCACCGGGCGGCGCTTAATTATTCTGACTTATCGAATGAATTCGATGAATTGCGGATGCGTCGTAAAAATCTCCGTTCGACACGTAACAAAAAGCCCCACTTGCGAAATCGAAGGCCTGTGTCCGATGATGACTCAGGAACCGCCCGCTGTCAACTTACGACGCACAGTGATCCACAACGCGTCCAAAAAGTAAGGGACCCAGGCCAAGGGCCTGGGTCCCTTACTTTGCCGCGATCAGCTGTCGCGGTTGTCCTACGGATCTTCGCCGCTCAGCCACTCGATCGCGAGGGATTGAGCGTCGGCGAGGTGCTGGTCAAGCTGGGCGTAGATCTCCGGGGACTTGTGAACGATCATGCGAAGCGACATGATTTGGAGTCGCAACTGCTCCTTAGGAGTGACCTCATCGAGCGATTGGTCATCATCGAAGATCGCGCGGATCAATATCTCCATCGCGATCGAGCGAACCGGCGGAGTGGCGCTGCGGTAAGCGAAGGCCATCTCATCAGCGAACTCCTTGATCGCGACCAGCCCGTGATCCTTGTCGAAGTACTCGCATGCGAGCTCCGAGAACGCCGCGGCAATGTACACCGCATACTCGCGCTGCTCGCTGTCCGCGACCTGCTCGATGAGCTCCCGGGCCTTCGCGCCCTCGCCGAAGGCGAGGGCCTTCACGACCGACTGGAAGAGCTCGTAATCGGCCATCCCGCTACTCGGCCTGAGCCCATTGCGCAGCAAGGCCTTCGGCATCGGCAAGGAACGGCGCCAGGTCGATCTGCATTTCAGGAGACTGAGCGACGATCTTCCGGATTGCCAGGAGTTGCGTGCGGTGCTGATCGGCCGGGGAGATTTCCTGGATGAGGTCCTCCTCGCCCATCATCGCCCGGATGATGCCCTCGATGACAAGCTGCTTGACCGGCGGTTCGGCATTCCGGTAGTCATACTGCATTTCGGTAGCGAACTGCTTGATCGCGGTGAAGCTCTGGTCATCTTTGAATCGGACCTCGAGGCACACGGCGAAGAAGGCCACGATGAACATGTTGTAGTGCGAGATCTCGGGCTCGGGGATCTGGTCGTAAAGTCGATTGGCCTCGTCGCTCTTGCCGAGCGCGGCCGCCCTCATCGTCTCGCGGAACAGCGGGTTAAGCGTCATGTCTTGGCTCTCCAGTCTTTCATTCTCCGTGCGATGACCTCGGTCACGAGTACGGCCACGACTACGAGGTTACCGACCGCGTTCTGGCCGTCGAAGTGTGTTTGAGGTAGTGCCGTGAAGGTTGCGGCGGGCTCGGCCGTTCCTACTACGGGGTAAGTCTCGGGCGGCTGGAAGGCTTCGGTCATCTCGGTCGTGGCAGGCTTCGTGAGTTCCTTGACCGCATCCGAATAATCCTGGGCGTTCCGAGCCACGTTCCGTGCGCCGCGACGGAACTTGCTCATCCCCTGGTCGGTGTTGGCGTTCTCGTGCTCCTTGTCGAGGAAGCCGAGCTTCGGGTCGATGCCCATCAGCTCTTCGCCGCTCGGCTTCGCGTCCTGCCTGAGCTGAGGCGGGATCGCGTCCAGGCCGACCGTTGGTGCGCCGTCCGCGTCCACCGAGGTGTGCGGCACGATCACGCCCGAGCCGGGCACGGCCGGACCCATATTCCCGTGCATCACTGACAGCATCACAAAATGAGCCTTCGCCAGTGTCCCTTCGAAACCCGCCCTGCTGGCTTCAGCCGCTTCGAGCTTGTTGGCGACCTCACTCACTTGCCTGGACTTGTCCTCGGCTCCGATTCCCTCCAGGGCACCGGCCATCGCCTCGGCCTGCCCTTTCGACGAATTAACCTTCCCGGCCAACTCGCTGGCATGCTGGCGCAACCCATCAATCGCCCCCGCAGCCTCGCTCGCACTGGACACGCCTACCCGCCCTTGACCGCGAGCATCATCGTCCTGGCCTCACCGAGCTGATGCTCCATACTCGCAAGAAACCCCGCCGCCTCGGTCTCCAACAACTGCACACAAGCCTGGGCGGCAGACGCCTTCGCGTCCGCCCCCAGCTCCTGCAACTGCCCCACCAGCCCGGCGACCTCAGCCCTTACGGCCTGCAACCGCGCCTGCAACTCAGCAGCGTCCCCGAGATTCGAGTCGATCGACCCGATCACGTCCTCAACGCTCGACACCGCCCGGGCCCTTAACCCTTGAGCGCCTGCGCCTGCGCCGCCAGGTTCTCCGCCGCATCCTTCGCGGCCTGCAACATCGCCCGCACCTGCTCGATCCCGTCCTTAACCGCCTGCGTCTGCGCGGTCTTGTCCTCGATCCCGAGCATCTGAAACTGCCCGGTCAACTCCTCCCCAGTCTGCACCGCAGCCGCCCCAGCAGCATCCGCCTGCGAAATCGCCTCCCCCACAGCGAGAATCGCATTCGAGAACTCATCAACATTCGCCACACCAAACCCCAATCCCTCACCCTGAAAGCCAACGCCCCGAACCGAACGCGACCCACAGTCACGCTACCCCAACCCAACCCCACCGTGGGCTCACCAAGAACCGCCGCTTTCAGTCCCCGGCGCGCCCGGCGCCGCTCCGTTTCCGTGCCGCCGTCCAGGCGACCTGGAGGACCACGGCGACGACCCCTGCTGCGATCGCGCCCGGCGCGAACACTTCGATGCCGATGAAGCCGGGCGGGTTGACGTCCGGGTCCTCACTGTGGAACAGCCACGGGCTGCCCGCCGCGAGGGCCGCGAACAGCAGCGCGACGAAACCGTATGCGACCCGACGGCCGGCTCGGCGCCATGCCGCGAGCACCACCAGCACGGCGGCCGCCGCGTAGAGCGCCGCGAGCGCGCCGACCGGCGATGCGGGATCGACGGTGCTGCTGATGTACATCGTGAGGACAAACAGCACCATCGCGAGGAGCACCAGCGCGCCCGCCTCGGCGAGGAACGAGTCAACTCCCGGTCGCGACGGTCTCCAGACCGCCAAGAGCAGCCAGCACGGCGGCATCGCCATGACGACGATGAAGATCGGGGTGAGGACGTGCTCGCTCCAGGCGAGGTCTGAACCGGTCCACATGTAGCCGAACCAGGCGTAGAAGGTGAGGAACCAGCAGATCGGCGCGAGGATCAAGGCGGTCCGCTTCAGGGCACGGCTTCCGGCGAGGAGGGCCGTGGCCACGGCCGACCAGAGGGCGGCGAAGTGCGCGATCAGGCTGATCGCCGAGTCCATCGTGCCGATGAAGTCGTTGAGGATTCCTGCCGTGACAAGCGCGATGGTGAGCGGTCCGGTTATCCAGGCGATGCGGTGGCCCACGCCCGAGGCCCTTGATGTGGTGGTCATGGGGCCAGTCTCCAATGCCGTCACCAGCCTCCGATCACCGAATCGGACACTGATTGTCGCTTTCCCACAACAGATTCCGGATCTGTGTCTGATTCGAACCGGATATTTTCTAGGGATCCTCCAACCGGCATGCGGTCGCGGGGGTGGGCATCGCTACTCCTAGTTTCGGCTGGCGATGTTCAACTTCTCACGGTACGTGAGCATCTGTGATCATGGCGTGCCATGAAAGGGTTCCAAGATGAATGAGCAAGCCGCGATCGACCGGGTCAGGGAGTATGCGCGCGAGAAGTATCCCGACTATCCGACCGCCGACCTGGTGGCGGAACGATTCGAAATCGGCTGGACGATCTTCCCCCGCCCCGCCTCGGGCGACATTGCCCCAGAAGACATCAGCACCATCCGAATCGGCCGAACGATCTTCCTCATCGGCGACTCGGGCACCATCATGGAAGCCTCCTCCAGCCTCCCCCCGGGCCAACCCGAAGCCGAGTTCGTCCGCCAGTACGGCCGATGAACTCAGACCGGCTTTGGGTTGTGCTGTGTCAGGTGTTCGGCTACCGGACTTCCAAGCCCGAGTACCGGGTTACCGCTTCCCGGAAGGCGTTCTTCGAGGGCCTGACCTTCGTGAAGTCGCACAATACGTATCCGCCGTCTCCCTTCGAGTACCGGTTCTGCGGCAGCTCCGGCAGGTACCCGCTGTCCGCCGGGAGTACCGCGATGAGCTCTCGCCGCTGGCTGTCCTGGTACAGGTCGGCGAAGTGGTCGACTCGGTCCCAGGCAATCCGCAGTTCACGAGGTTGCCGGTAGACCTGGCGGACCGTGAGGTGCCGGTCGGAGAGTTCGATCGTGAACGGTGCCTCCGACCGTTCCAGCAGGAACATCCCGGCCATGAGAAATGCGCCCATGACGATCCCGACGAAGACGCGATGGCCGCCATCCTCGAAGTCGTCCTCCGCCAGCAGCACCCACAGGAGTCCCAATGCGCCGAATCCGCCGTATAGGAGCGCGCCGATCTGCTCTCCCCGGCTGGTATGCCGTTCGCTAACGAAGGTCTGGACTCCTGAAGGGCCACTTCGGTTCTCATGGCGTTCTGAAGTCGAACTCAATCGGTACTGCTTGAAGGCGTACCAGGCGCCCGCCACGCCCGCGGCGACCCCGACCACTTGCAGGAACGCTTCGAAACCACCACTCATCCCCTGACGGTATAGGACGAATGCTATTGCGGCGTAACCCTAACCTCAATCCGTCTGTGGCCATTGTGGTTTGCGTTGTGGTCTGGGTTCTCCCGGTTTGTCATCGACCATATGAGGGGCTGCCGGACTGCGGTGTCGTCGCGGTGGGCGCCAAGTGGTCTCGCTCGCCTGGTGGCGGCCGCTTTACGCTCCTTTCTACGGCGGGTCGGTGGGGTGTGGGTCCTGGCTCCGTGCTTCCGTCTCCGCTGGTAGCGGCCATGCCGTGGTGGGTCTTTCCCATGTCATCAGAGATTCGAGACGTCTTGCGAAGTGCTTTTCTCCGCCCGCGCCCGATGGACCTGCGCCGGTGGCTTCCGCCTCAGGCCGACTCGGTCAGCCAGGCGCCGCAGCAGTGCGTCGCCGAGCCGCCTAGCGCAAGCGCGCCAACCAACACCGAACCAGCTGAGGCCCTGCGACGACGGCGGTATCAGAGATACGCGAGACCTACAGGGCCTCCGATCACCGCCACCGCGCCGCGTGGTCGGGGTCTGCGCTCGACCTTGGGGTGGGCGGTGGGTGAAGGTCAAAGGCGGCAGCGACGACGAGGCGGGTGGCTGGGCGGGGCCGGTTGGTGGCGTTCGGGTGTGTGGTGGGTGAAGGTCAAAGGCGGCAGCGACGACGAGCCGGGTGGTCGGTGGGGGTTGGTTGGTGGCGGCGGGGTCCGGATGTGCTTGCGGCGCTTGGGGTTCGGGCGTGAACGTGAGTGGTGTGTACCCCTGTGGGTGATGACAATACGTGTGGTGGGTGGGATGATTGGTGTACGTACAGGGACATGGTTTTCGTACGGGTGGCGTGTTGGGTGCAAGCAGACTAAGCCAAGCCTCTGGCCCGCTCGTCACTTCGGCGAAGATCGAGCCGACCATCTCGCGCTCCCGGACTTTCCGGGGGTGGGTCGTGTTCAATCCTTCGTATGATCGGGTTTGGGTCGCTTCCGGCAGCTTGTCTCAGAGCGGGACATGGGATCAGGGAGGGCCCGGAGATCACTTGGTCGGGATCACCCTGGCCAGGAGGCAGTGTCGTTGGAACGAGGCACACCGTATCGAGGCGGTTAGGACTGGCAAGGGAGCACGACACTCCCTCACCGGGTATCCACTCCCGGGCCAGACCACTCGAGACGACCACGACGATGCCACGGGCAGTTGCTACGGCCTTGCCACAGAGACAAGGACACCGCAACACCCCACGCACGCCGTGCACCGGCCCACACCGAAAGGCGAGGGCCACCGAAGGCATGGGCACGAAACCGACAGGTCAGGGCCTGAGGAAGTGTGGGCGCGACGCCGGAAGGCCGAAGGTCCGACTCGGCATGGCTTGACACCGCGAAGGTGAAAAGCCGAAACGGCATGGGCGCAAGGCCGGAAGGCCGAGGGCCTGACGCAGGATGGGCCAGGGCCGAAAGGCACCGGGCCCGAGGAAGTGTGGGCGCGACGCCGAAAGGCCGAGGGCCGAGGCAGCATGGCCTCGAAAAGCGAAGGCCACCACCGGTCAAACCCGGCATCACGAACCCGGGTCACGAGGAAGCGGAAGGAGGTGAACACCGATGCAGCACACCACGACCATCAGCATGTCCGACACGGCCACCCACCAGGGAACCGCGACCGGCACTTCCACCATGCCCACCGCCACCCCGACCGCAACCGACACGGCAACGGCAACCGACACGGTCATCCTGCCCGCCACCGCCACCGCCACCGCCATCCTGACCGCCGCCGCCGGGCAAACCCTCACCGGCACCAGCCAGGCCACGGCAACCCACCCCGACCACACCCCCACCAGCCACCGTCGCCGCCAGCCCGAACCCCAAACCGATCGGGCCCGGCAACGACAACAACCCGCACCAACCCCTCACCCCGTTGTCGCCGCCGCCTGAACCCAGCCCCGATCGGGCCTAGCCACGACAAACAGCCCGCACCGCCCTCCACCTCTTCGTCGCTGCCGCCTGAACACCGACTCAAACCGGCCCGGCCCCGAGAACGGCCCGCACAACCCCTCACCCCGTTGTCGCCGCCGCCCGAACCCAGCCCCACACCGACCGGGGCTCGATCGGCTGCCGTCAGCGGGTGAGGCGGACCGTGTCGACGCCCTTGTCAGTGTCTGCCATTCCGGGGTTCTACCATGCGCGGCAACAGGAACGAACCCGGTTTCCCCACCGCAACACGGGAAAACCGGGTTCGTTCAGGCGGCTGGGATGAGTTCTCGGTTGGATTTCTTGGTAGTCGGGGTCAGGAGCGGGATCAGACCCAGGAACCCGATTGCGGCGGCTGCGATGAGGACCAGGCGCATGCCGTCGAGGGAGTAGCCCGACAGGCCCCATCCGAGCGTCGCCAGCGACGGGGCCGCAGCGATCGCGGTCTGGCGGAACAGGCTCATCGCGCCTGACGCGGTGGCGGCGAGGCGCTCTGGAGTCGCTTCCAACGTCATCGCGGTCTGCGCGCCGCCGAACAGGCCGACGCCGACACCGACGAGGCCAATGCGCCACAACAAATCAAACATCGTCCACTCAGGATTGAGTGGCAGCAGGTTCACAGTCGCCAAGGCGATGAACGCCAGGCCAACAAAGGTGGTGCGGGCCGCACCCCAGCGGTCGGTGAGCCATCCGGCGACGAAACTCGTCGCGGCGGTGGTGGCGGCCATGACCATCGTCGGAATCCCTAGCTTCGCAGCAGGAAGCGCGAGCTCCCGGGCCAAGAAGAACGGCACCAGCATGAGCAGCGTGCCCTGCACCGCCGTCTGCGCCCACAACGCCCACAGCGAACCCCGCGCGGCCTTGATGCGCATCATCTGGCGGACCTCAGCACCCGAACCGGTCCGCAGGCACTTCACGAACCCGACCACGCCCAAGAGCGCCAAGGCAAGCCAGGCCGGGTGGAGCTCGACGGCGAGCGTCAAAGCAATGAGCAGGGGAGTGAAGGCGATGAGCAGGTATACGGTCTCGACCAGCGTGCTCTTCGATGGTCCGCGCAGCGGCAGCGTGCGTGGCATGCGCCGTCCGAGGACGAGCACCGCGACGGCGACCGGGAGGTTCAGCAGAAACGCTGCGCGCCAACCGAACTGCTCGGCCAAGAGTCCACCCAAGAGCGGCCCGGTGATCCCGCCGATCGGGCCGAGCGCGAACACCAGGCCCATCGCGCGTCCCCGCAGCGCGGGGGCCACGGCCTCGGCGGCGATGAGCGGCATGAGCACGAACGTGATCGCGGCGAACGCGCCTTGCAGGACGCGTCCGGTGATGAGCCATTCGACTCCCGGCGCGGCGGCGACGAGTACGCCGGTCGCGGCGAATCCGGCCACCGACATGAGGAGCGCGGGGCGTCTCCCGACTCGTCCGAGCCAGCCGCCGACGGGGATGACCAGCGCGATCGCCGGGAGGGTGAAGCCGAGCATCGCCCATTGGGCGATCGCGGGGGTGGTCTGGAGGTCGTCGGTGATGACGGGCATGACCGTGGCGACGGTGAAGGCGTCGAGCTGGACCATGAACAGGATCAGACCGGCGGCGACGACGATCGACCAGCGGTTCGCCGGGGATGCTGTGTCGCTGCGGCTGTTGTGAGCGGGGCGGTTCACGGGAATCTCCTCCTTCAGTAACTTCACATGATGTGCACTTAGTAAACTACACAACATGAGAAGTTTCAATGAGGATGTCGAGGTGACGCCGTGAGTCCCGCCACCGCTCCGCAGAACTCGCGCGGTCGCCGCACTCGCAGCGCTCTTCTGGCCGCCATCGCCGAGATCGTGGAGAACGAAGGCTTCGCGGGGCTGACCATGAACGCCGTGGCCGACCGCGCGGGGGTCTCGCGCCGGGCCGTATACCTGCACTTCGCCTCGCGCGCCGAGCTGATCCCGGCGCTCCACGACTATGTGATCGAGGAGCAGGGCCTGGAGGAGTCGCTCGAACGCGTATGGGCTAGAGACGATCCGGTCGAGGCGCTCGAGGAGTGGGCGGCGCATCTGGCGCGGGTGCACCTTCAAGTACTGGCGGTGGACCGGGCGGTGCGATACACCCGTCATGCAGATCCGGACGTGGAGGCCTACCGCCGCAACGTCTCCGGGCGGCAGCTGGAGAGCTGTCGCGCCATCGTCGAGGGCTTGTCCGAAGCCGGTCTTCTCGATCCTCATTGGACAGTAGATCGGGCTGTCGAGATGCTCTGGGCGCTGATCTCCACCGACCTGTTCGAGGCCCTGCACCAGGAGGCCGAGTGGGACGCCGAGGCGGTCCGCGAGCACTTCGCGTTCCTGCTGCGCCGAACGTTCGTCAGCGCTGCTCGACAATCGGCCGATCCGCAGGCCGAGGCGCAGTAGTCCCTACCTAGAAATCCACGGCGTCGCGGATGATCGGGCAGGTCATGCAGTGTCCGCCGCCGCGTCCGCGTCCGAGTTCAGCGCCGACGATGGTGATGACCTCGATCCCGGCCTTGCGGAGCATGGTGTTGGTCTGGGTGTTGCGGTCGTAGGTCATGACCACGCCCGGCTCCAGGGCCACGGCGTTGTTGCCCGAGTCCCATTGCTGCCGTTCGGAGGCGTACTCGTCGCCGCCGGTCTCGATCACCCGCAGCGCGGGCAGGCCCAAGGCTTCGGCCACGACGTCCACAAAGGGCGCAGACCCGTGATCGGTCAGGGCCAGGCGTGGCTCGCGGTCGGCGGGGCGGAGCGTGAACGTGCGCACCGCGTCCATGATCTTGGGGTACAACGTGACCACGTCGCGGTCGGCGAACGTGAACACCGTGTCCAGGTGCATCGCCGCCCGCAGCTTCGGCATGCCCGCCACGATCACCCGCTCGGCCGCGCCTCGGTCGAACAAAGCGCGCGCGACCTGCGTGATCGCCTGCCGCGAGGTGCGCTCGCTCATCCCCATGAGCACCACGCCGTTGCCCACGGGCATGATGTCGCCGCCCTCGAACGTGGCCTGCCCCCAGTGCTCGTCCGGGTCGCCCCACCACACGTTCGCGCCCGTGTACTCGGGGTGGAAGGTGTAGATCGCCTTCATCAGGAGCGTCTCGTCGTGCCGCGCGGGCCAGAACAGCGGATTCAACGTGAGCCCGCCGTAGAGCCAGCACGTGGTGTCCCTGGTGTACAACGTGTTCGGCAGCGGAGGCATCAAATACTCCCGAGCCCCGGTCGACTCGCGAGCGAGTTCGATATAGGACGGACGCAGGTCCTCCGGAAGCTCCGTAGTAGACAGTCCGCCGATGAGGTGCTCGGTCAGCTCTGCCGGGCTCAGTGATTCGAGGTACTCCCGGGTGGGGTCGATGAGGCCCAGGCCCACCTCGTTCGCGGTGATCTTGCGGTCCAACAGCCACGACCGGGCCGCCGGATCGGACATCGTGGCCGCCAAGAGATCGTGCAGCTCGACCACTTCAATGCCTCTGGTGCGCATCTTGTTCACGAAGTCCGCGTGGTCCCGCTGCGCGTTCTCGACCCACATCACGTCGTCGAACAGCAGCCCCTCGGCGTTCGTGGGCGTCAGGCGCCGATGCGCCAGTCCCGGCCTGCACACCAGGACCTTCCGCAGCCGCCCCACCTCCGAGTGCACGCCGTACGCGCTCGCCTCGGACTGCCCCGCAGTAGTCCCCGCATCGGTCATCGTGCTCCCCCAACTCTCAGATGCTGATCCACCCGGCCACCAGGGCGGCCACGCCGATCGCGGCCCCGATGATCGAGACCGCCAGCAGCACCGCCTCTCGCGGACTGAACAGGCGACGGCCCTGCTCCCGGCGGGCCATGACGAACAGGATCGTGGCCGGCGCGTACACGATGAGCGACACCAGCACGAACTTCAGACCGGCCGCGAACAGCAGGAACGCCGTGTAGACGGTGGCGATCACCGCGATCGTCAATTCGGCTCGGGACCCGCGAGGGACCCCGCCGTGGCCCGAGGCGACCTTGATCGCGAACAAGGCCGCGAGCAGGAACGGGATGAGCGTCAAGGCACTGGTGAGGTCGAGCGCGAAGTTGAACGCGTCAGAGGAGAAATAGGTGACGACCAAGAACAGCTGGCTGAGCGCGGTGGTGAGGATCAAGGCCGGGACCGGTACGTCGCCCTTCGCGGCCCGCCCCAAGAACCGCGGCATGTCCTTGTCCTTCGCGGCCACGAACAGCACCTCGGCGGCCATGAGCGTCCACGCCAGGTACGCGCCGAGCACCGACACGATCAGCCCGACGCTGACGAACACCATCCCCCAGGTGCCGACCGCGTGCTCCAGGACCCCGGCCATCGACGGCTGCCGCAGCTCGGCGATCTGGTCCATCGGCATGACCCCGTAGGACACGATCGTCACCGAAGCGAAGATCGCGAACACCGACAGGAAACCGGTGACGGTCGCCCGGCCCACGTCCTCGCGCCGCCGCGCGTGCCGCGAGTAGACGCTCGCGCCCTCGACCCCGAGGAACACGAACACCGTGACCAGCATGGTGCCGCGGATCTGGCTGAACAGCGAGCCCGCGTAGTCGTCGCCGCCCCAATTCTCGGCGAACACGGCCGGGTCGAGCAGGAACAGCGCCAGGAGGATGAACACGCCGATGGGGATCAGCTTGGCGACCGTGACGATCCGGTTGATCGCCGCCGCCTCCTTGACGCCCTGCCGGATGAGGAGGAAGAACCCCCACAGCCCGGCCGAGGAGAGCACGATCGCCAGGACCGTGTCGCCCGCGCCGAGCGCGGGGATCAGGGCCCCGGCGGTGGACATGATGAGGACCCAGTACGTCACGTTGCCCACGCACGCGGACGCCCAGTACCCGAACGCGGAGAAGAACCCGGGGTATTCGCCGAACCCGGCCTTCGCGTATGCGTATACGCCTGCGTCCAGGTCGGGGCGGCGCAGCGCGAGGCGCTGGAACACGAACGCGAGCATGAGCATGCCCGTGCCCGCGATCGCCCACGAGATGAGCGCGCCCGCGACGCCGGTCTCCTGGGCGAAGCGGCCCGGCAGCGAGAACACGCCCGCGCCGACCATGGAGCCGACCACCATCGAGGTGAGCGTCCAATAGGCCAGCTTCGCGGCGGGCGGTGTCTCGGTCGCGGCCTCGGCCATCGGCGTCCTCGCAGGTCAGGGCCGCAAGCCGGTGCGGCGTTCGGGCACTGGAGGCCTGAATATAACGCCGCCTCAGGTCCCTGAGCCCCGTTTCGCCCCACACGGGCACACTCCCGCGCCCCACGAATCGCCTCCTGTCACCATGGGCGATGGCCGATTCATGACCGATCCGGGATCGGCCCGGCGAGCATCGCCCCGGTGCGGCCGCAGCGGCCGAAACGCGAGAGGAGACCTCATGTACGAGACGCAGGCGGGACCGGACCCGGTCGTCGGCCAAGCGGCCTGGCAGGCGAAACTCGGCACCTGGCGGGAGGTCTACCTCCCGAGGCAGCTGCCGGTCAAGAAGATCGGCGTCGCGTACATCGTCCCCTTGATCATGCTCGGCCTCGTGCTCGCGCTGTTCGCCGCAACCGGCTTGCTTTCGACCTCGTTCGGGGTGATCTTCGTGGCCTTCTTCGTCGGGGTCCTGGTCATCGCCCTGATCCGGCTCCTGCGCGCCTCCAAGGCCGGGCAGAGCACCGCCCAACTGCACCTGTTCGACGATGGCCTCGTGGTCCGCACCCACGAAGGCGCGGCGCTGGCGTACCGGTGGGACGACACCGAGCTGCTGCGGCGCGGGATCGACCACCGCAGCGTCGCCGGGAGTGTCCACACGTATACGTACACGTTGCTGCGCCGCGGCCTGCCCGTGGTGATCCTCGGCGACCGGGGCGACGACCCGCTGGCGATGCTGGCCAACAACGTCGACTTCAACGCCCCTGGCGGGATCGTGCGCACCGCGTCGTTCATGTACCCCGAGGTGTGGGGCGCGGCGATCGAGGATCGCATCACGCGGACCCGCCTCCCGCAGGCCGAGGCCGCGCTGGCTGCGGGGAACACCGTCCCGTTCGGGCCGGTCGCGGTCGGCCCGCAGGGCGCGGTGATCAACGGTAAGCAGGTTCCGTGGAACCAGCTCTCGAAGGTGAAGGTCCACGACGGGACGATCACCGTCAAGTCCGAAGGGAAGCTCATGGGCGCGGCGGTGCCGGTCAGCCACGTGCCGAACTTCCGGGTCTTCCTGGCTTTGGTCGACCGGCCGCGATGAGGGCCACCACGGGTGGTGTCAGGCGCTTACGATGGGTGTCGTTGCCGCACAGTTCGACTGAGTCGAGCACTCGACCGGGGGTCAGCCGAAGCCGGACCGCACAGGCAAGGACCCCGCCATGCAGTCGACCATCGTCACCGCCCCTACCGCCGAGCGCGCGTTCGCGGCCTTCGCCGCCGAGCGTTACACCGAGATCGAGGCCTACCTGGCCGCCCGGCTCGATCTCGACTGCCCGCCGCGGGTCGTCAAGGACTGCATCGACTGGAACGGGCACCTCATCAAGTCCCGGTTCGATCCGGACGGGGAGCGCTCGCCCGAGCATTCGGGGATCGTGACCTACACCGAGAACGGGTTCGCCGCGCACCTCAAGGCCGTGTTCGCCGCGGCGGCCGGGTCCCTTTCGGACGATGTGGACCGGGCGTTGCTGTGTCTGTGGGCCCGGCAGTGCTTCCGCAAGGCCTGGCAGCACACGTACCGGTTCAACCGGTTGCGGCTCACGCAGACCGCGTTCGCCTCGGCGGCCCGCGGCGCGTGGGGGATCGGGCCCGAGCGGCGGCGCGGCGACCCGTTCCTCTCGTTCGTCCTGCGCTACCTCGACTTGCTCGACCTGGAGATCTTCGCCGAGGACCAGTTGCACACCGGGTCGCTGCCCCTCCAGAAGGCCGCCGTCGAGGCAGTCCTGGTCCAGTGCGCCGACCTCACCGCTTCGGCTGCGGCCCTTGAGGACCGGACCGGCCTGGAGCGGGCGGTCGTGGCGCATGTCGAGACGCAGACGGCTTCGCGGAACCGGTACAACCACGCGCTGCTGGCGTCCAACCAGGGCGTCCAGGCCGCCACCGAAGGGGACTGGCCCGCCGTCGCGGCCGCGATCAAGACGATCGCGCGGGCCGCCCGGGCCACCCCGCCGGACGCGTTCACCGAGCTGAGCGAGATCGGGGCGCTTGGCCAGTCGCTGCAACGGTTCGAGGAGCACCGGAGGGTCCCGTGGCTGTGCATCGACCGGGGCCGGATCGCTTATCTGTACCCGTTCGGGATCACCGGGATCCCGTACGCGGACTTGGTGAACCGCCTGAGGGAGCACTGCGACTCGGGGCAGGTGCGGCCCGTGGCCTTCCACGAGCACTTCACCGCGCACTCGGACATCTGGCACCCGCACGCCCGCCAGGACCAGCGCTTCGACGGGATCGAGTTGAGCCTCCCGGAGGTCACGCTGACGGTAGGGGAGAAGGTGGAGCGGCTTCAGGCCTCGGTGCGGTTCACCTCGCTTGGCATGCACTGCTTGCGGTTCGAGCGGCCGGTGCTCGGCGTGCGCCCGCACGAGCTCAACGCGATCCTGCTGCGGGGGCTGCGCGAACACGGCACCGTCCAGGTCACTTGCGAGGGGACCGCGCCGACGTGGAAGCGGCTCTCGCGCCTGGCCCGGACGATCCTCAACGTCGACCTGCCTGAGCGCCTTGCCGCCGAGGAACCTGTGACGATCCATCGTGGACGCTCGCATGTGCTGCTGCGCGTCCAGCACGCCAGCGAATACCAGCCCGGCCGGGCAGGGAAGTCCGCGCCGGTCCGCGACGGCCAGCGGCTCCTCGACCTGTTCGGCGCGTCCGGCCTGCTCAACGCCGCTCCCGCCACCAAGGAATCCGCAGGCGACTGGGCGCGGCTGTCCGGGCGCCGCCGCAAAGTCATGCGCGGCTTGCGCAACGAAGGCGACGTGCTCATCTCCACCGAGAACACCACCGTGATCGCCTCCCTCGACACCCCCAGCAACCTCTCGGCCGAACTGGAGGCCCTCGCCGACCTCACCGCGTGCATCGGCGGCGCTTTGGGTGCGTGGAACCAGCAGCTCGACGACTATCAGGCCATGAACACCGCGATCATCGACGCCTACCAGGACCCGGGGCAGAAGCGCCGCGACCTCATCGCGAAGCTCCGCGCCCAGCGCACGCACCTCACGCGCTTCGAGAACGAGACCCGCCGCGTCATCTCGGTGCTCTACTCTCCGAACCTCCTGCGCTCCTCGGCGCACGCGGCCGTGCTGCGGCGTCTGATGGAGAACAGCGGCCTCGACCAGCAGCTCCAGGAGTTCCGCGAGCGCCTCACCGAGGTCGCCGCCGACCAGACCGAGGCGAACCTCCAACGTTGGGAGACCGAACGCAAGCAGCATTCGCGCGAAGCGGTCACGATCGCGCTCTCGGCGCTGGGCATCTGCGCCGCGTTCCAGATCTGGCAGGCCGCGAACGTCCTCAACGACATGGTGTGGGCGGTGGCCACCGCCGTCGTAGCCTTGGGGGCGATGGGCTACATGAGCAGGCGATACCTCTTCTGGTTCCGGCGAGGCCGAGCCAGGTGAACGGGGCCGAGGACCAGAACCGGCGGCTCCTGCGCGCCCGGGACGCGATCGACCGCGACTTCGCCAGGCCGCTCGACGTGCCCGCGCTGGCGCGCGTCGCGCTCATGTCCCCCGCGCACTTCAGCCGGCGCTTTCGCGACACGTTCGGCGAGACCCCGCACCGCTACCTGCAACGACGCCGCATCGAACGCGCCTGCGCGCTGCTGCGCGACACTTCGACGACCGTGACCGAGGTGGCGCTCGCGGTCGGGTTCGACAGCCTGGGGACGTTCAGCCGCACGTTCACCGCGATCATCGGCCGCTCGCCCACGAAGTATCGGTCCGACGCGGTGCCGCTGCCCGCGCCGGTGTGCGTGGTCAAGGACTGGACCCGGCCTGCGAGCCTGCGCTGATCCAATAGGATATATCCTATAGGATATACGATCACTGGCCCGAGGTCGGAGAGAAGCGCAGTTTCGGATAAGCCCCAGGCCCGGTCGCGGCCATAGGCTGAAGTCATGTTCACAGGCATCAGCATCCACACCGTGTTCGTCCTCGACCAGGAGGAGGCCGTCGACTTCTACGTCGGGAAACTCGGCCTCGAGATCGTCGAGGACGTCGACCTCGGCTTCATGCGGTGGCTCACCGTCGCCGCACCCGGCGACCCCGGGCACCGCCTCCACCTCGAAGTACCCGGCCCGCCCTCGCACAGCGACGAGACCGCCGCGCAGGTCCGCGACCTGCTCACCAAGGGCGCGCTCGGCGCCACGATCCTCACCACCGACGACTGCCGAGGCACCTTCAAACGCCTCAGTGACCTCGGCGTCGAGTTCACCGAGGAACCCGTCGAGCAGCCCTACGGCGTCGACTGCGCGCTGCGCGACCCCTTCGGCAACCACATCCGCATCACCCAACCGGCCTGAACCCCGCCGGAGGGCGGGCCCGGGCCCGCCCTCCGACCGGGCACGACTCCCGTAACGTGTTGTGCGGCAAGCGAAACCCCTCGCCTCTGCCTCGCACAAGGGAGAACCCCGAATGTCCGAAACGCACCAGCGCACCTTCACCCGGCGGGCCTTCGGCCTCGGCGCCGCAGGCGGCGGCACCCTCGCCTTCATGGGAACGCCCGCGCAGGCCCAGGAGGCCGCCGACAACACCGACCCGGCCGAGTACATCGCCGACGTCAAGGCCTTCGGCGCGGTCGGCGACGGCGTCACCGACGACTCCGACGCGATCCGCGCCGCAGTCGCGTCCGCGCTCACCGGCAGGCGCAGCGGCATCGTCCGCAAAGAGGTCTTCTTCCCGCCCGGCGACTACCGGATCACCAAGGCCGACACGCTCATGTGGTCGCCCACCACCGGCCAGGCCGACCAGGTCTTCGGCCTGCGCTTCCGCGGATCGGGCCCCCGCGTCACCAACATCAAGTTCGACACCTCGTGGGGCGCGAACGCCGACCCCAGGCGCAACAACCTCATCACCGCCGCGGTCCGCCTGCGCTACACCTACTTCGAGGGCATGAGCTTCACCTCGACCAACGCGGCCAACAACTTCGCGTACTACTGGTCGGTCGACGCCCTCGACGGCGACTCGATCTACCCCGAGTACGGCAACGGCCAGAACCAGTACTTCGTGTACCGCGACATCGAGTGGAAGGGCTCCTGGAACCGCGTCATCGGCATCGACGGTGACAAGGAGGCCAACAACAACTCAGAGCACCACTTCATCATGTGCTCGACCGACACCGTCTCGCGCTACACCGACGCGTTCCTCAACTGCGGGGTCACCAACCCCGCCGGGCACAAGCAGCAGGACCAGTTCCTCAACTTCTACGTCGAGTCGTGCAACTTCGCCCTGGCGGGGGGCGACTTCTTCAAGTTCAACCGGGGCGGCTCGATCAACGTCTACGGCGGCTCCTGGTCGATGGTCGGCACCGACGCGGCCAGGTACTTCGTGCTGCCCTACACCGCAGACGGCGACACGACGGCCGCGCGGCTCAACGTCAACGGGGTCCGGTTCGAACCGAAGAAGAGCCCCGACCAGAAGGTCATCGACTGCGGCTGGAACCGCGGCACCGTCACGTTCACCTCGTGCTCGGACATCGCCGCGATCCAGGACCAGGCCGCGTTCTACAACACGCACCGCTACAGCGGCCAGGCCGGACGCATCCCGATCGTGCGCTACCAGGACTGCGTGCTGGGCGGCTACCACCTTGTCGACACCGCCGGGACCTCGATCGAGAACGGCAAGATGATCTACGAGGGCTCCCGGTTCCACCACTCCAGCACCGCCGTGGGCACCGCGGGCAGCACCGCGTTCCTGCGCTACGCGTCCGCTCCGGCGAAGTACGCGTTCCGCGACAGCTGGAACGTGGCCGACGCCTCGGGCTGAGCGCGGTTCGAAACCTCGCGTCCGGGTACTCACGGGGCCACAACCGCACGAGAGAGGTGGGCGAAATGGACGTGTCACAGCAGGCTTCCGAGCGGATCGTGGTGGGCATCGACGGCTCGGCCGCATCCAGCCGGGCCCTGGCCTGGGCGCTGCGGCAGGCGGCCCTGACCGGCGGCACCGTCGAGGCCGTGCAGGCCTGGGAGGTCCCGGCCGCGTACGGCACCGGCATGATGGTCATCCCCAATGCCGACGAGTTCGAGGCCGCCGCGAAGGACACCCTGGCGCGCACGGTCGACCAGGTCGCGGGCAACGACCCCGGCGTCCCGGTCGAACAGCACGTCGTCGCCGGCCACCCCGCGAAGGCCCTCATCGGCGCCGCCGAAGGCGCCGCGCTCCTGGTCGTCGGCAGCAGAGGCCACGGCGGCTTCGTGGGCACCCTCGTCGGCTCGGTGAGCCAATACTGCGTCTCCCACGCGACCTGCCCGGTAGTGGTCGTCCGCGAAGACGACTAGCGGCGGCGGGGCCGTCCGGTTCACGCCCGGAGGGGAACGGCCTCCCCCTCGCAGGTGAGGTCCCACCGCCGATTCCGCGGCTTTCCAGGGGCCCTGAACTGCTGTTACTGTTGGGCGATGCCTGCCTCACCACCCGATGAGTCCGTGCCAGTGCGGCTGATGAACACCGTCTGGGCCGACCGCTCGGGCCGCTACGACGACCTCGCCGACGTGGACGACCTCCGCGCCTGGCTCGCGGCGAACGGCGCGCCCGCCGAGGCGGTGGACGAGGCCCACCTCGCGCGGTTCCGCACCCTGCGGGACGCGCTGCGGCGACTGGCCGCGTTCCGCACCGGCGACGACCGCGAGCGGGCCGCCTCGCCCACTGTCGATGTGGCGCAGGCGATCTCGGACGTGAACGAGGCGGCGGCGCTGGCGCCCGCGGGGGACTTGCTGGACGTGGCCGGCGGGGAGCTGCGGCTGAAGGCGGCCGAGGGCGACGCGGTGAACCGGCGGCTCTCGGTGATCGCGGCGCAGTCGATCGAGTTCCTCGCCGGCCCTGAGGGTTCGAGGTTGCGGGCGTGTCTGGCGCCGGTGTGCGTCCTGTACTTCACGAAGGACCACCCTCGGCGCGAGTGGTGCTCGCCGGGCTGCGGGAACCGGGCCCGGGTGGCGCGGCATTACGCGCGGCACAAGGAGGAACGCTGATATTCCCTGTCGGGCGGTCGGATGTATCACCGAAAATCTAATGACTTCTGGCCTTGTCGACGTTAGTTGTGCTTGCTAACGTGTTGCTAACGGAATAACCGTTAGCAACTGTCGGGCGCTGCCCGACGCGACATCGGAGGTCCACTATGGGCTACGCACCGCTCCCGAACGGCCACGTCGGCCTCAACGTCACCGATCTTGAGCGCTCGCTCGCGTTCTACCGCAAGGTCTTCGACCTCAAGACGTTCGTCGAGAGCGACGAGGACGGGAAGCGGTTCGCACTGCTCGGCGTCGGCGACGACCTCACCATCACCCTCTGGGAGCAGAGTGAAGGGGAGTTCTCCCCCAAGGCCCCTGGCCTGCACCACCTCTCGTTCCAGGCCCCCGACATCGAGACCGTCCAAGCGGCCGAGGCCGTGCTGCGCGAGCTTGGCGCGACGATCTTCCACGACGGCATCGTGCCCCACGGCGAAGGCGGCTCCTCCGGCGGTGTGTTCTTCGCCGACCCCGACGGGATCCGCCTGGAGATCTACGCGCCCTCGGGCGCCGACACCGCCCCGGCCCCCACCAAGGGCGCCCCCACCTGCGGTTTCTTCTAAACCATCCTGATAGGAGTGCCATGTTCCACCGAGGCGAACGCGACGTACAGCTCAAGGCGGGGTTCGACATCGACTCCTGGGGCTCCCCCGGCGTCGACGCGGCCGTGCCCGCCGTCGCCGCCACATTCCTTGCGCAGCAACGTCTCGTAGTCTTCGGTGCCGACGACGAGGACGGCGCGGTCTGGGCCACCGCCCTCTCCGGGCCCGCCGGCTTCGTCACCGCAGCGGACGAGCGCACCCTGCTCACCGACCGCGTCCCCGACGAGGGCGACCCCCTCGCCGGGCGCTTCGCGGACCGCCGCGACCTCGGGATGCTCGCCATCGAACCGGCCACCCGCAGAAGGATGCGCGTCAACGGCCGCGCCCGCGACACCGGTGCGGGCCTGGAGATCCACACCGAGCAGGTCTACGCGAACTGCCCGAAGTACCTCCAGACCCGCACCGTCGAGGACGCGCCCGAGACCACGCCCCGACACGTCCACAAAGGCCGGACACTCACCGCGGGCCAGCGCCGCTGGATCGCCGAAGCCGACACGTTCTTCGTCGCCACCCGAGCCCAAGGCCTGGGCGCCGACGTCTCCCACCGCGGCGGCAACCCCGGATTCGTCGCCGTACAAGAAGACTCGACGCTCACCTGGCCCGACTACAACGGCAACGCCATGTTCATGACCCTCGGCAACCTCGAACTCGACCCCCGCTGCGGCCTGCTGTTCCTCGACTGGGACACCGGAGCGGCCCTCCACCTCACCGGAACGGCCCGCACCGACTGGGACCCGGCCCGCACCGAACCCTTCCCCGGGGCGCTGCGCGTCATCGACTTCCAAGTCGAACAAGCCGTCCAGATCGACGGCGCCCACGCCCTGCGCTGGTCCTTCAAGCAGTACTCCAAGTTCAACCCCGCCTGAAAAGAGCTCCCGTGAAAGTCTTCGTCGACACCGACCGCTGCACCCTCAGCGCCCAATGCGTCTTCACCGCAGAAGAAGTCTTCGCCCTCAACGAAGACGACGAACTCGTCTACGACCCCACCCCCGACGAACAATGGCGCACCGACATCGAAACCGCCGCCAAAACCTGCCCGGTCCAAGCGATCTTCCTCGACGGCGACCGCCCCTGAAACGCCACCGAACCGCCCCCGACCAGCGGGCCCTGGGCATTTCGACCAGGGCCCGCAACCCCCACCTATAACTTTCGTCAGGGGTCGCTCTCGACATCAGACCGATGTCGGCCCCCACCGATCTCAATAGTGTTCACAGGGACCAGAACGGAGCCCCCTGATGAACACCAGACGCAAAGCCACCATCGCCACCGCCGCAGCCATCGCGGCGATCGCACTCGCCACACCACCCGCCAACGCCGCCGAACCGAACGCCACCGCGATCGACGACTACCTCACCGAACTCGTCGACACCACCGGCGTCCCCGGCCTCGCCGCCACCGTCACCCACGGCGACCAGGTCATCCACGCCGCCGGCTACGGCCACGACACCAACGGCGACCCCATCACCGAGCACACCCCCATGCGCGTCGCCTCGGTCTCCAAGGCCTTCACCTCCACCGCCGTCATGATCCTGGCCGAAGAAGGCCGCATCGCCCTCGACGACACCGTCGCCTCCCAACTCCCCGAATTCGACATGCAAGACCCCCGCGCCGACCACATCACGGTCCGCCAACTCCTCAACCAGACCTCCGGCTTCAGCGACACCACCATCGACGTCGTCGAACTCGAAACCGCCACCTCCCTCCAGGACTACGTCACCAGACTCGGAGACGACACCCTCGCCACCGACCCCGGCACCGACTGGGCCTACTGCAACGCCAACCACAACGTCGCCGCCCGCCTCGTCGAAGTCGCCAGCGGCCAGCCCTTCGCCGACTTCATGCAAGAACGCGTCTTCAACCCCCTCGCCATGACCGACAGCGCCACCAACGACCACACCATCACCCCCGCCCTCGGCCACAACTCCCTCTTCGGCCTCTGGATCCCCCGCGAAGAAGCCCCCGGATTCCTCACCGACTCAGGCAGCGGCGGCATCATCTCCAGCGCCGCCGACATGGCCCAATGGCTCATCACCCAAAACGGCCAAGGCGAACAACTCCTCACCCCCGAAACACTCCAAGCCCTCCACACCCCCTCCCCCGTCCAGGACTACGCCCTCGGCTGGGACGTCCAACCCGACGGCACCCTCGTCCACTCCGGCAACCTCATGACCTACAACGCCGTCCAATGGATCGACCCCGCCACCGGATACGGCATCGCCGTCCTCACCACCGGCGCAGGCCTCGCCGACGTCACCTACGCCGCCCTCGACGGCCTCACCGCCATCCTCGACGGCGAGACCCCCGAAACCCCCACCAACCCCCGCGGCACCTTCGAACTCGCCCTCGCCGCAGTCGCCCTGGCCGCCATCGCCCTCGCCGCCCTCGGCATCACCCGCTCCCGCCGCTGGGCCCGCAAACACACCACCCTCCGCGCCCCCGCCACCTGGCTCCGCCTGACCTGGCTGCTCATCCCCGCCGCCGCCTTCGCCGCCTACCCCGCAGGGGTCTCCCTGATCTCCGGCGGCCGCACCATCACCTGGCCCTCGGTCTGGTACTTCGCCCTGCCGTTCACCCTCACCCTGCTCATCACCGGCCTCGCCGGTGTCGCGGTCCTGGTCGCCCGGGTGTGGCGACTGCGCTCGATAGGCTCGGCGTCATGAGGTACGGGGCGGCGCTGGCCGCGATCGCTCTGACGGCAGTGGTGAACGGGATCGACACTGAGCTGCTCGCACTGTGGCGCCAGCTGGCGTTCCTCGGCCTGGCCGCGCTCGCGTACCTGCACGGCCGCCGCCTCGATTTCCGGTGGGGCGCACAGGTCCTGCTGGTGATCGCGGCATTGACCGCCTTGATCGCGGTGGTCGACCTCGGCGAGGCGGTGAGCGCCACCGGGGTGCTCCTGTGCTTCGTCATGCTGCCCTGGTTCATCGGCCGCTACCGCCGCCAGCAGGTGGCGCTGATCCGGGCGGGGGAGGAACGGGTCGCGAGGCTCGAACGCGAACGCACCCTGGTCGCCGACCGAGCCCAGGCGGATGAGCGGGCGAGGATCGCGGCCGACCTGCACGACTCGGTCGGCCACGACCTGGCCCTGATCGCCTTGCGAGCCGGAGCCCTCGAACTGTCCCCGGGCCTCCAAGCCTCGGAGCGCGAGGCCGTGGCCGCATTGCGCGCCAACGCGGTCGAGGCCACCGACCGCCTCCGCCAGGCCTTGGGCCTGCTCCGCGAGGGCGCGGCCCCGATCCACCCGGCGGACGAACCGGTCGAGGCCCTGGTGGAGCGCGCGGCCGAAGCGGGCCTCGACGTGGTCTTCACCTCTGCTGCGGAACCGTTGGAGCCCATGCTCGACCAGGCCGTGTACCGCATAGTCCAGGAATCGTTGACCAACGCCGCGAAGCACGCTCCAGGCGGCACCGTGTCGATCCGAATCGAATTGGAGGAAGACCTGATCCACATCACGGCCACCAATCCCACCGACCCGGCTTCCCCACAGGGCAACGGCTCAGGCCTGCCCGCCCTCGCCGAGCGAGTCCGCCTCCTCGGAGGCACCTTCACCGCCGGCTCCCAGTCCGACCTCTTCGTCCTGCACGCCACGATGCCCAAAGGAGGTACCGAATGACCTGACCGCGACTCGGGGACGCCCAAAGTCGCACCACCGAACCGCACCGCCTGAGTCCTCCGACCAGGCGCTGCCGACCAACGACATCAATCAAGGTGGGGGGTGAGGGGAGGGCGATGCGAAACCCGTCCACCCCGGAATCGGCGATCCAGTCGGCGTAGACGTCGATCCAGCCGTCCACGACCTCGGGCCGCTCGGTCCACACGTCG
>NZ_JBEYYO010000016.1:0-74615 GCF_040645615.1 Glycomyces sp. NPDC046736
GCGGCAGGCGGCAGGCGGCAGGCGGCAGGCGGCAGGCGGCAGGCGGCAGGCGGCAGGCGGCAGGCGGCAGGCGGCAGGCGGCAGGCGGCAGCGAGAGAGTGTCGGTCCCTCGCGCGATGATTGATTCGGGGGCGACTGCGTCGCGACACGCCCGAGCGCGGGGTACGGCATCGCGAGGGTTCGCGGCGGGCGGCAACATCCCCAACCGCGAGCAGCGGATCCTCTCTCTCTCCCCCCCCCCGCCCACCCCCACCTCCTCCACCACCACCCATCCCACTGCGGCGCGACTACGCCACGCAGACCGTCCGCGTCGCGCCGCGGGGGGCTGGCTTTGGCTCGCGCCGGCTGCGAGCCAAGGCCGTCTAGGGTCGCCGCGCTGCGCCTGTGGGTTATCGCTGCATGGAGCTCACCTCCTTCGGTTCGGGGTGGTCGGGCGAGGTCGGTGTGGTCGGCGGGTCGGGGTCGGCTGCTTCGATTGCTGCTGCTACCGCGTCGATGCGGAGGCGGAAGGTCGGGTCGGCCGTGTTGGTGAGCTCTTCCAAGGTGGTGCCGCGGCGGTGTAGGGAGCGTTCGAGCCATTCCCTCCACTCCGGTCGCCGCTCGGCGGCCGCCACCGTTGCGGCTCGCCAGACTTGCATCGGCGAGCCCGAGATCGCGTAGCGCGGGTTCGGCTTCAGCGCTTCCGCCTCGGGCAGGAATGCCCGAATGCCGCCCTCCGTCCAGCCGCGCGAACGCAACAGCGGCTTCGTCACCCACACGGTCGTGTCCCCTTGGGCCACGAACTGCGGCCGACGCCGCACCGGCACCTCCGCCTCCGGCGCCGGATCAACCGGTGACCAGCCCGCCGAGCTTCGGATCTGCCCCGACTTCGGTTGCACCGATCGAGGTTTCGCCTCAGACTGCGGAGCGGGCTCGGCCGGCGGCACCTTCTGCGCCTGCCGAGATGCCACCTCGACCTGCTGCTCAGCATCGCTCGGCGCCTTCCCGCGCGCCACTCGAGGCGTCGGCCCGGCTTGCCCTCGCGGCTCCCGCAGAGGTTCCGGTCGCGCCGGTTCGGCTTGCGGCGGAGGGGTCTCGGGCGGAGGCACCAGGGCCGCGCTCATCGCATCAGCCAGCGGCGACATCGCTGCGATGCTCGCCGCCGCCACGTTCTGCGGTGACTCCCTGCCTGGGTTCGTTCCGTCGGTCGTCAGCGAAGCATTGCCCGCCGCCTCGGCTCGCACCGTCGTGGCTGCGCTCGCTTGCGGCGGCTCGGGTGCGTTGAAGGAATGGTTCAACCAGTCTGCGAAGTGCGACTGGAGTGGGCCGGTCGGGATGGTTTCGAACGGGAGTGCCTGCACCACGAATTCCGGTGTGGGCGAGTCGCTCGCGTTCTTATTCGTTCGGCGGCCCGGCCCCGCAGGGGCCGTTGCGCCAGGGTTGTGGGCGGTGGCTTTCGCCTTCGTCCGCCTCCGTGAACTGTCCGTTGGTTTCGTAGTGGCCATCGCACCGTCCGTTCGGTGATCACGCGCCGCCCGCTGGGGCCGCGCGCTCGCTATTCAATTTCTGCTGCGAAGGTATCGGCCGGGTACGACAGTTTTCGCCGAAAAAGCGCCCGATCGACCGAATGTGACCCGGTTCATGCGATTACGCGCAGACGGCGATGCCCGCGGCCGCTGTGCGGTCGCGGGCATCGGTGCACCGGAGTCAATCGGCGTATCGGACCTTGAGGTCGCCGACGCCGATCGTCACCTTGATGACGTAGTCGGCCTCCGCGGACGGGTCGGTGGCTATGTCGACGGCCGGGGTGCCGACACCACCGTCGAAGTCCACTTTGAACGTCGTGCCGTCGTTCGGGACGACGATCGTGACGTCCCCGGTGCCGACCTCGACGGTAATGTCGCCGTGGACTTCAGCGTAGGCGAGGTCGACGTTGCCGACACCCGTCTCGACCTCGGTTTCACCGGCGCGGAGGTTGTCTCCGCGCACATCGCCGCCGCCCGTCGAGACGTCGATCTCGCCGTCCAGGCCGTCGAGCTCGATCTCCCCCAGGTCGAGCTCGGCCTCGGCGTCCGTCCCACTCGGCAGGGCGAGCGCGTAGTGGATCAGGCAGTCGTCCAGGTCGATCCAGCTCACGTAGCCGTCCTCGCAGCCGCCCTCTGCGTTGAAGACGCTGCCGTGCCATTCTTCACTGATCTCGGGTGCGGTTCCGCGCCAATAGGTTCTGCGTTCGACCTCGAGTGCGGCGTCCCCCGCCGCGAGCTTGATGTCACCGACCTCCACGGTGACGTCGACGCGATCGACCTGCTGCGTGTACTCGGTGAAGTGGCGGGCGTCCTGCTCGGGCGAGGAGGCGACCCAGATCCAGGCGGCGCAGAGCGTCAGTCCGAAGAGGAGGAACGCGCCGGTGATGGAGCCGCCGACGATCCACCAGGCTCTGGTGGCCGAGGAGGTCCGTGTGCCGGTTTCGGGCGTTTCGGTCTGCTTCTGAGGGGTGTCGATCATGACCGGTCCTTTGCGTTTCCTTGCAGGAACTTGAGAATGGCGAGCACGCGGCGGTTGCCGGAGTCGCTGGGCGGGAGCCCGAGTTTGGAGAAGATGGAGTTGATGTGCTTGCTGATCGCGCCTTCGCTGAGGAACAGGACTTCGGCGATTCCCGCGTTCGAGCGGCCTTCGGCCATGTGCGACAAGACCTCTCGCTCCCTGGGAGTGAGGCGGTCGAGTTCGTCCCCGTTGCGCCGCACCAGAAGCTGGGAGATCACCTCGGGGTCGAGCGCGGTGCCGCCGCCCGCGACCCGCCGCAGCGAGTCGAGGAACTCGGCGACGTCGGCCACACGGTCCTTGAGCAGGTACCCGATGCCGCGCATCTGCCCGGTGAGCAGCTCGACCGCGTACCGTTCCTCGACGTACTGCGAGAGCATGAGGATCGCCAGGTCGGGGTAGCGGCGGCGCAGCACCAGCGCGGCTCGCACGCCTTCGTCGGACTGGTCGGGCGGCATCCGAACGTCGGCCACCACCAGGTCGGGCACGTCGCGTTCGACCGAACGGAGCAGGGCCTCGGCGTCGCCGACAGTGTCGATGACCTCGATGCCGCCCACTTCCATGAGCCTGGCGATCCCTTCCCGCAGCAGGACCGAGTCTTCGGCGATCACGACGCGCATGGCAGCTCCGCTTCGATGGTGGTGGGCCCGCCGAGCGGGCTGGAAAGATGGAAGGTGCCCTCGACCGAGCGGACCCGGTCGGCCAGGCCCTGAAGTCCGGTCCCGCGTTCGGGATCGGCCCCGCCGCGACCATCATCGGTGACGCGGAGGAGAAGGCGGCTCCCGCTGATCGTGATGTCCACTGTGGCGCTCTTGGCTCGGGAGTGCTTGGCCGCGTTCGTGAGCGCCTCGGAGACGACGAAGTAGGCCACGGCCTCGATGTCGCGGGCGACGCGCCGGTCCATGTCGACGCGCAGCCGCGTCGGGACGGGGGAACGGGCCGCGACCGCCGAGAGCGCGGCGTCCAGACCGCGGTCTTCGAGGACGGCCGGGTGCAGGCCGCGCACGAGGTCGCGCAGGTCGGTGAGCACCTGTTTGGCCTCTTCATGGGCCTCTTCGAGAGCTTTCGCACCGCCTTCGGGGAGGTCGGTGAGGGTGGCGCGGGCGATGCCGAGGTTCATCGCGAGCGAGGTGAGCCGCTGCTGCGCGCCGTCGTGGAGGTCGCGTTCGATACGGCGGCGCTCTGCGTCAGCCGCATCTACAGTGGATTCCCGGCTTGCCGCGAGATCGCTGACGCGCGCTTCGAGCGTCTCGGTTCGACTGGTGCCCAACAGAGCCCGCGCGAGGAGCGAGTCGATCTCGGCGAGGCCTCGGCCGAGCCACGGTGCACCGATCAAGACCAGGACGCCGACGCCGAGGAGCCACCAGTGTCGCGTCTCGAGACCGGAGCGCAGCCCCATGAGTGGGGCGGCCATCATCATCGGCCCCGCGGTCCAGGCGCCGATCGCGAAGAACGCCGCGATCGGGCTGTAGACCGCTGTGATCGCGTGGTAGGAGAGGTGCCGCCAGGTCCTGGGACGGCGCAGCACCTCCAGGAGTGCCTTGGGCGCGAGCGTGACCGGCCGCAACGGTGCCGTGTCCGGCCATTCGGCCCCGAGGAACGCGGTGTGGCGGGAACGCTGCACGAGAGTGAGCGCGCCGCTCAAGGCGAAGATCGCCGCGCCCGCGCCGAGCGGAATGATCACGGTCAGCGCCCCGGCGACCGCCGCCATGGCGAGGATGATGAGAATGAATCCACTGAGGAGGCCGATGATCGATCCGGTGACCAGATGCATGAGTGCCCGCCAGGAGGCCCCGGCCCAGAATCCCCGCAGAGCGATGAGGGGAGCCTGGCGCCATCGGGGCGTCGGCGTCGCTGTGATGTCCATGCTTGAACAGTAATTTCACCGGCACCGAGCCGCATTGTCGCCAGGTCCCGACCTGGGGTGAGGATAACTTCACCCCAGGAAGGGACCCAGGCTGGCGGGACGTGCTATTCGCAGCCGACGCCGTCACCGTCGCGGTCCAGATGTTTGGCGTAGCCGGGCTGACCTGCGTAGATCGGCGCCGCCCCCGCGGCGCGGACCGCGTCGCAGTTCTTGTAGTAGACGGACGATTCGCTCTCGTCGTCTCCGGAGCTCCCGCCGCTGTCGCCGCCGCTGCTGCCACCGGAGTCACCGCTGCTGCCGCTGTCGCCGCCGGAGCCGGGTTTGGACTCGCAGGCCTTGCCGTCGCCGTCCCGGTCGAGCCCGGAGCGGTAGCCGGGATCGTTCCTGGAGAGCGGGGCCGCGCCCGCATCCCATGCGGCGGTGCAGTTCTCGTAGTAGACGGTCACCACCGCCTCCGAGGTGGCGGCCTCGGTCGAAGGCGGAGGAGGGGGCGGTGCGGACGTCGAAGGCTCGGCCGCCTCGGTCGGCGTGGGCGACTCGGTCGGGGAGGGGGAGACCGAGGGCGAAGGGGACTCGGAGGTCTCGGTCGCCGACGGCTCCTCTATGGACGACGGGGGTTCATCGTCATCACCGCCGAGGTTCGCCGCGATGCCGGCACAGCACAGCAACGGGACCGCGAGGATGGATATGACGATGCTTTTTTCCAGTTTGGACAACTCTGTCCAACTCTTGGTCGCGGCCACGGGAACTCCTGCGGGCGATGGGGGTTGATGGGTAGAAGCAGGCTATGCCCGCTCGCGCTCGCAGCCCATCCCCTGCGCGGTCGACCGACTACCAGCCGTTAGGTCCTCGCCCGATCGGGTGACGTCCGCTCAGTTCAACAGTCCATGGTGGAGTGCTCTGAGGACCGCCCTGGTGCGATCTCGGGTGCCGAGCTTCATGAGCACGTTCGAAACGTGGTTCTTGACCGTTCCCTCGGCGAGCACCAGCGATTCGGCGATCTCGCGGTTGCTCAGGCCGGCGGCCAAGAGCCGCAACACGTCCCGCTCGCGATCGGTCAGCGGCGAGACCGGCAGGTCCGGGTGCTCCGGCGCGGGGGCCTCGCCTTCGCGGAGCGCGCGCAGGAGCCGGTCGGTGATCGCCGGGCGCATCAGCGTCCCTCCCCCGGCGAGCGTTTCGACCGCGTCGACGAGTTCGTGCAGCGTCACGTCCTTGAGCAGGTACCCGCGGGCCCCGGCCCGCAGCGCGGCGAGCACCAGCTCGTCGTCGTCGAACGTGGTCAACACCAGCACCGGGACGTCGATCTCCCTGTCACGCAACGTCTGCAACGCCCAAATCCCGTCATGGCGGGGCATCCGCAGGTCCAGCAGCACCACATCGGGCTCATGTTCGACGATCGCCTCGACCGCCGCCTGGCCGTCGTCGGCCTCGGCCACGACCTCGATGCCCCCGTTGAGATCGAGGAGACGGCGAATGCCGTGCCGCACCAGATGCTGATCGTCCACAAGGCACACACGGATCATCGGACCGGCACCTCCGCCCGCACCCGGAACCCGTCCTCACCGGAGAACGCCACGTTCCCGCCGTGCGACTCCAGCCGCTCGGCCATCCCCCGAAGCCCGTTGCCCGCCTTGAAGTCACGAGCGCCGCGCCCGTCGTCCCGGGAGGCGAACACGACCCGGTCCCCCGCCGCGTCGACCTCGATCCACAGGTTCTCGGCCTCGGCGTGCCGGATCGTGTTCGTCACGATCTCCTGGACGCAGCGCACCAGCGTGGTCGCGGCCGCCGCGTCGACCTCGATCGCCTCGTCCACCCGCAGATGCACCGCAGGCTCAGGCAGGTCGGCCACGAGATCCTCCAGCGTCTCGCGCAGCCGCGGCCCCTCATGGCGCAGCTCGCCCACCGCCGAGCGCACGTCCGCGAGCAGCCCACGCGTGACCTCCCGAGCCCGGCGCACCGGCTCGGCCGCCTCCCCTGTCGCCTGGTGCGAAGCGATCTCAAGCTCCAAAGCGAGCACCGTCAACTGGTGCCCGACCAGGTCGTGCAACTCCCGGGAGATCCGCAGCCGCTCCTCGGTGCGGCTTGACTCGGCCAGCAGGACCGAAGCGGCGCGCAGCCGCACGTTCGCCTCCGCGATCCGCTTGTGCGACTCCACGTCCCGCAGATGCGCGATCACCCCGAACACGCTGGCGCTCTGCAACATCAAGTACAGGCCCGCGACCATGACGACCTCGAACGCCCGCTCAGCGACCATCGCCGTGGCCGCCCCGACCACCACCGTGTTCACGCAGATCAGCGCCACCACCGCACGCATGGACAGCGAGTACGCGCTCACCGCGACCGTGAACACCAGCAGGATCGGGGTCCACCCGCCCGAAGGCGCGGTCAGGACCAGCGCGGGCGCGAGCACGCTCTGCGCCGCCACTGCCGACAGCACCACCGGCCGGGGCGCGAGGTCCAGGCACCACATGGCAACGCTGAACGCGACGAAGAACGCCGCGAACAGGACCAGCCACCACCCGGTCGCAATGACCGGCAGCCGCCCGCCCTCGGCGTGCACGACCACGGCCGGGACGGCCACCGACAGGCAGGCGAGGGACACGAACGCCCCGCCCAGGATCTGCATCGTCAGTCGTCGCACGCGACCAGCATAAGCCCTGATCACGGGCCGCGCCCGTGCCGGAAGTCATGGCCTGCGGTCATGACCTCTCGCACGCGCGCGAGGCCCCCTCACGGCCGTACGGTCGGGTTCTGCCGATTCAGAAGGAGACGATGTGCCCGCCATCGAAGCGCGCGGACTGCGCAAACGCTACGGCGACACGACCGCCGTCGACGGCCTCGACCTCACCGTCGAGACCGGGGAGATCTTCGGCATTCTCGGCCGCAACGGGGCCGGGAAGTCGACCACGGTCGAGATCATCGCGGGCCTGCGCCGGCCCGACGCCGGGGAGGTGACCGTGCTCGGCCTCGACCCCTGGAAGGACCGCGCGCGGCTGCGGCAGGTCCTCGGCGTCCAGCTCCAGGAGACGGCCGTGCACGCCGCGCTCCAGGTGAGGGAGCTCGTCAGGCTCCACCGCTCCTTCCACCGCGACGGCGCCGACCCCGACGAGCTGATCGAGCGCGTCGGCCTCACCGCTTCGGCCAAGAAACGATTCGAGCACCTCTCGGGCGGGCAGCAGCAGCGGCTGTCGATTGCGCTCGCCCTGGTCGGGAAGCCGCGCGCGGTGATCCTCGACGAGCTCACCACCGGCCTCGACCCCGAGGCGCGGCGCCAGATGTGGGCCACTGTGGAGGAACTGCGGGACGAGGGCACCACGATCGTGCTGGTCAGCCACAACATGGACGAGGTCCGGCGCCTGTGCGACCACGTCG
Organism: Glycomyces sp. NPDC046736; assembly: GCF_040645615.1. NCBI lineage: Bacteria > Bacillati > Actinomycetota > Actinomycetes > Glycomycetales > Glycomycetaceae > Glycomyces > Glycomyces sp. NPDC046736. The sequence goes on from NZ_JBEYYO010000016.1 coordinate 7,760, forward strand.
CGATCCTCGATCGCGGCCGCGTGGTGGCCGTCGACAAGCCCGCGGGCCTGATCGAGGCGGCTGGAACGGATCAGGACGACGCCGGCGAGTCGGAGGCCTTCGAAGCGGCCTTCTTCGCGCTCACCGGCAGCAAGCTCGAAGGCGAGGAACCGCGATGACCCACATCGAGATCCACCGGCCCGGCCCCCGCGCCTGGGCGACCCTCATCGTGTGCGAGTCCAAAATGGTCATCCGGGACACGGCCGGTCTGCTCATCCCCCTCGGCCTGCCGCTGCTCATCCTGGTCATGAACGGCCTCAACACCACAGGTCAGGCACCAGAGGTGTTCGAACGGTACGTGATGCCGCTGGTGCTCACCATCGTCATCGCCACCGTCGGCGTGGTCAACATGCCGAGCTTCCTGGCCTACTATCGACGCCTGAAGATCCTGCGGCGCTTGGCCGTCACGCCCGCCAACCCGGCGATGGTGCTGGCCGCGCAGATGATCGTCGGCCTCGCGCAATGCCTGGTGGGCATCGTCATCGGCGTGACCGTCGCCGTGACGCTGTTCGGCGCCGGGCTCCCCGCGAACCTCGGCACCGCGATCGCGGTGCTCGGCCTCGCGACCCTCGCGATGTTCGCCGTCGGCGCCCTCGTCGCCGCCGTCGCCCCGACCGGCAACGCGGCCGTCGCCATCGGCCTGACGCTCTTCTTCGCGTTGGGCGCCACCGGAGGCATGTTCGGCTCCACCGAGAACCTCCCTTCAGGACTCGCCACGGTCGGCGAGGCCCTGCCCTTCGGCGCGGCCGTCCAGGCCATCGGCGACGCATGGACCGGCGCGCCCACCGACCCCGCTCACCTCATCGCCCTGGCGATCGCCTTCGTGGTGAGCGCTCTGGGCGCGGTGGCGCTGTTCCGCTGGGACTGAACCAGAAAGGCGTCAAAGCCGCGCGCGCTTCGATCGGCGCTGCGCGGCTTTGACGCGTTCGAGCGCCACGATCACGAACACCGCGATCCACCATGGAGCGACCAGGACGTAGACGGGGAACAGCGCCTCGACGTTCGAAGGCATCAATGCCTCCTGCAACGGCTCGACGAGCACGAACGCGAGCGCCCAAACCCCACCGCACAGCAACGCGATATAGGCCTGGCGCGGCACGTAGTACTCGCGCATGCGCTGCCGCACTTCGGCTTTGAATTCAGCGTCGCCGCGCCAGGCCTGCCACACCACGAACCGGCGGCTCTCGCCCTGAGCGGCCGCGAACGCGCCCACCTCGTTGTCGATCACCCGCTGCCGCAGCTCCGCCTCCGTGCGAGGCGTCGTGTCCGGTTCGGTGACGTTGAAGAACATCCCCCGCCGCCGGGCCACCTCGAACTTCAAGTCATCGAGCTTCACACTCGGCAGGATGAACCCGCGATACATCATGGTCAGCGCCCCGGCCAGCCATAGGACGATTCCCGCCATGATGACTACGATCTCGATCACGTCACGCGTCCCGTCAAGAGAACGAAAAAAGGGGCCTCGCGGCCCCTTTTCATCTGTCGGGTTGACAGGATTTGAACCTGCGACCCCCTCGTCCCGAACGAGGTGCGCTACCAAGCTGCGCCACAACCCGATGTTCTGTTGGCTGCGCACGCTGGGCGTCCGCATCGGGGGAAATCGTACCCGAGGCCGGGGCCGCTCGTCGAACGGGGTCGGGGCGCTCCGGGCCCGGTCACACCCGGGCCCGGAGTCGCGCCTAGTACGTGGCCGGGACGAACGTGAGGAGGCTGGCCTCGGGCGCGCAGGCGAAGCGCACGGGCGCGTACGGGCTGGTGCCCAGGCCCGCCGAAACGTGCAGCCACATGTCGTGCCACGGGTGGAGGCCCTTGACGCGTTCGCGGTCGATGCCGCAGTTGGTCACCAGAGCGCCGTAGCCGGGCACGCAGACCTGGCCGCCGTGGGTGTGGCCGGCGGCCACGAAGTCGTAGCCGTCGCGGGCGAACTCGTCGAGCACGCGCGGCTCGGGCGAGTGGGTGAGGCCGATCGAGAGGTCGGCGCCGCTGGGGACCGGGCCGGCCACCAGCTCGTAGTCGTCGAGGTCGAAGTGCGGGTCGTCGACGCCCGCGAAGTGGACGTCGAGCCCGGCCACGACCTGGTCGGCGGCGTGGTTGTTGAGGTCGAGCCAGCCGCCGTCGGTGAGGACCTTGCGCAGTTCCTCGGTGGGCAGCGGCTCGCCGTACTTGTGCTCGTGGTTCGGGTTGAAGTACTGCAACGGGTTCTTGAACACCGGCGCGTAGTAGTCGTTCGAGCCGAACACGAACGCCCCGGGCGCCTTGAACAGCGGCCGGAGGGTCTTGGCGACCAGGTCCACCGCGTCGGGGTGGGCCAGGTTGTCCCCGGTGAGGAGGACGAGGTCGGGATCGAGCGCGGACAGGGACGCGACCCAGTGGGCCTTGCGCACCTGCCCGGGCGTCATGTGCAGGTCGGAGATGTGCAGGACCCGGATCGGCTCGGCGCCCTCGGGCAGCGCCGGCACGGCGAAGTGCCGGAGCGTGTACTGGACGCGCTCGTATAGAGAGGCGTAGGCGAGCGCCAGCGCCCCGGCGCCGACCCCGATCCCGGCTGCTGCGGCTAGTCCACGGCTGATCTTCATACCCCAACGGTAGATTGTCGAATTATGAGTGAGCTGAAGACCCAGTTGGAAACCGATATGCGAACCGCGCTCAAGGCCCGGGACAAGGTGACCTTGGGCACGCTGCGGATGGTGCTCACTGCGGTCAAGAATGAAGAAGTCGCTGGTAAGACCCCTCGCGAGCTCGATGACGCGGCTGTGGTGAAGGTCTTGGTGAAGCAGGCCAAGCAGCGGCGCGAAGCGGCCGAGGCGTTCCGCGCGGGCGGGAGGGAGGAGTCGGCGGACGCCGAGTTGGCCGAGGAGGCCGTGATCAAGCGGTACCTGCCGACCGAGTTGACCGAGGCCGAGGTCGCGCAGTTGGTGCGCGAGGCGATCGAGGCGGGCGGCTTCGCCGGGCCGAAGGACATGGGCAAGGTCATGAAGGCGATCGGCCCGAAGACGGCCGGGCGCGCGGACGGGAAGATGGTCGCGGGGATCGTGAAGGCCGAGCTGGGCGGGTAGTCGCGCGAGCCGTATGGGGTGAGTAAGGCTGACGGCCGTCCCTAGCCCCCACCCACCCAAAGGGGACCGACGAACGTAGCGCCATATTCCCGCCGGGGTACGACAAAAAACCACCCCTTACGGTCCGAAACGGGACGTGGGATTGCTCACGACTATCGTTGATGGTCGGGCCCGTACCAATCTCGTCACACGTTGAGGAATCCATGTCCAGCCACATCGCGGCCGAGGCCGCGCGCCGCCGCACCTTCGCGGTGATCTCGCACCCCGACGCCGGCAAATCGACCATCACCGAGGCCCTGGCCCTCTACGGTCAGGCCATCGCGTCGGCGGGCGCCGTGCACGGCAAGGGCGACCGCAAGGGCGTCGTCTCGGACTGGATGTCCATGGAGCAGGACCGCGGCATCTCCATCACCTCCGCGGCCCTCCAGTTCGAGTACCGCGGCTGCGTCGTCAACCTCCTCGACACGCCCGGCCACGCCGACTTCTCCGAGGACACCTACCGCGTCCTGACCGCCGTCGACGCGGCCGTGATGCTCCTCGACGCCGCGAAGGGCCTGGAGCCGCAGACCCTCAAGCTCTTCGAGGTCTGCCGGGCGCGGCGCATCCCGGTGATCACGTTCATCAACAAATGGGACCGGCCCGCGAAGGACGCGCTCGAGCTCATCGAGGAGATCGAGACCCGCATCGGCATCAAGCCGACCCCCGTGACCTGGCCCGTCGGCGAGGGCGGCGAGTTCCGCGGCGTCATCGAGCGCATCGGGTTCAAGGACGAGGACGGCGAGGGCCGCCGCATCGCGGGCCCGCAGGTCCCTGGCATGGTCCGCTACGAGCGCTCTCCGGGCGGCCAGCACCTCGCCACCGCCGAGTTCCTCAGCGAGGACGCGGCCAAGGCGCAGTTCGGGCCCGAGTACGAGCGCGCCCAGGAGGAGTCCGAGCTGCTCAGCGAGGTCGAGGCCGACTTCGACGCGAAGACGTTCGAGGCCGGGCACACCACGCCGACCCTGTTCGGGGCGGCGCTGGTCCACTTCGGGGTCGGGCAGCTGCTCGACCTGCTGGTCGACATCGCGCCTGCGCCGTTCGCGCGCGAGGACGCCGCCGGGGCCTCCCGCGACCTCGACGCGGGCTTCTCGGGTTTCGTGTTCAAGTCCCAAGCGAACATGAACGCCTCGCACCGCGACCAGCTGGCGTTCATCCGCGTCTGCTCGGGCAAGTTCGAGCGGGGCATGCAGGTCACGCAGGCCCAGGGCAAGCGCACCATGTCCACCAAGTACGCCCAGACGATGTTCGGGGCCTCCCGCGACACCGTCGAGGAGGCCTGGCCCGGCGACATCGTGGGCCTGGTCAACGCCACCGGCCTGTCGGTGGGCGACACGATCTACACCGGCAAGGCCGTCGAGTACCCGCCGCTGCCCGCGTTCGCGCCCGAGCACTTCGGGGCGCTCCAGATGCACGACACCTCCAAGGCCAAGCGGTTCCGACGCGGGATCGCCCAGCTCGACGCCGAGGGCGTCGTCCAGGTCCTCTACTCCGAGCGCCGCGGCGACGCCACGCCCGTGCTCGCCGCCGTCGGCCCCCTCCAGTTCGAGGTCACCACGGCCCGGTTGCGGGCCGAGTTCGACGTGCCCGCCACCATCGACAACCTGCCCTACCAGCTCGCGCGCCTCACCGACGCCGAAGGCGCGGCCCGCCTGCGCACCGCGCCGGGCGTCGAGGTCTTCACCCGCCCCCGAGACGGCGCGTACCTGGTGGCGCTGCCGAACAAGTACCGCATCCAGACGATCGTCAACGACTACCCCGGCCTGGTCCTCCAGCCGCTGCTCGCGGGGGGCCAGGGCTGATGGCGCGGCTGCTGACCTCGAAGGACATCCGGTCCCTGTCGCGCGGGCTCGCGATCTCGCCCACCAAGAAGTGGGGCCAGAACTTCGTCGTGGACGCGAATACGGTGCGCCGCATCGCCGCCGCCGCGAAGCTCGAATCCGACGACGTGGTGATGGAGGTCGGCCCGGGCCTGGGTTCCCTCACGCTGGCGCTCATCGAGATCGCCCGGCGCGTGATCGCCGTCGAGATCGACCCGAAGCTGGCGCTCGCGCTGCCCACGACCGTGGCGCACCGCGCGCCCGAAGAGCACCAGCGGCTCACCGTCGTCGAGGCCGACGCCGCGCGCATCGCCGCTGACCAGCTGCCCGAGCCGCCCACGGCGCTCGTGGCGAACCTGCCGTACAACGTGGCCGTCCCGGTGGTCCTGCACGCCCTGGAGACCTTCCCGAGCCTCCAGAAGGGCCTGGTGATGGTCCAGGCCGAGGTCGGCGACCGCCTGACGGCCGGTCCCGGTTCCAAGATCTACGGCGCGCCGAGCGTCAAGATGGCCTGGTACGCGAAGGCGAGCCGGGCCGGTTCGGTCTCGGCGAACGTGTTCTGGCCGGTGCCGAACGTCGCCAGCGGCCTGGTCCGGTTCGAGCGCATCCAGAGCCCTGACGCCGACCGCGTCCAGGTCTTCGGCGCCGTGGACGCCGCGTTCGGGCAGCGGCGCAAGATGCTGCGGCAGTCGCTCAAGTCCTGGGCGGGCGACGAGGTCGACGCGGTGCTCGATCGGGCGGGGATCGAACCCACGAGGCGGGGTGAGTCGTTGGACATCACAGAGTTCATCGCCCTCGCCGACGCCAGAGGGGGCGGGACCGCACCGCGAGCCCAGGAGGCCTGAATGACCGGACAGACCGCGCCCTTGAACGGCGGCGACGCGATCAGCGTCGACGTGCCCGCCAAGATCAACCCGCACCTGGGGGTCGGGGACCCGCGCGCCGACGGATACCACGCACTGTCCACGGTGTACCAGTCGATCTCGCTGTACGACACCGTCACCGCCGAGCGGCTCGGTGAGCCGGGCATCAAGATCACGATCTCCGGCGAGGGCGCGGCGACGCTGCCGAAGGGCGAGGAGAACCTCGCCCACAAGGCCGCCAAGCTCATCGCGCTGTACGCGGGGATCGAACCCGACGTCAAGCTGCACCTGAACAAGCGCATCCCGGTCGCGGGGGGCCTCGCGGGGGGCTCGGCCGACGCCGCCGGGGCGCTCATCGCCTGCGCGCGTTTGTGGGACGTCGAGATCGGCGACGCCGAACTCCACCGCCTCGCCGCCGGGCTCGGCTCCGACGTCCCGTTCTGCATCAAGGGCGGCACCGCCGTCGGCTCGGGACGCGGCGAAGAACTGTCCCCTGTGGACACCAAGGGGTCGTGGCACTGGGTCGTGGCCACCACCGACACGCAGATCTCGACCCCCGAGTGCTACAAGGAGGTCGACCGCCTCCGCGAGGACGGCATCGGCCGCTACTCAAGTGACGTCACGGGAATCGTCCAGGCCTTCGAAACCGGTGCGGCCGCAGACGAACTCGCCCGCCTCCTGATCAACGACATGGAGGCCGCGGCGGTGAGCCTGCGCCCCGAACTGGCCTCGCTCATGCACGGCGGCCTCGAAGAAGGGGCCCTCGCCGCCCACGTCTCCGGCTCGGGCCCAACGGTGCTCTTCCTCGCCACCGACGTCAAACACTCGGTGGCCCTGGCCCGCCGCATCAGAATGCGAGGCGGCGCCCGCAGCGTCCACCTCGCCCACGGCCCGGTGAAGGGCCCCGCCGCCTGACTCCGGGCGGCCGCCTCGGCATTGATCCATTAGGGATGCTTCCGGCGCGGTAGGCAACGGCCCCTTGCATACCGGCCGCGAGTTCGCGCGACCGGTGCGAGGGGGGCCGTGACTGTGTGAACTGTGACGGTGGCAGAACCGTGTCACAATTGTGTAGTCCTCTCAATACCCGGCTGAAGCGTGAGGAAACGCAACACATGAGCACCCCATCGCACCGGCAAGACGGCCCGAACGATGCCGGCGGCCGCCCCTCTGCGAAAACCGACATCCGCGGCTTCATGGAGGGCTTCCAGCAGCGGATGAGCACCCTCCAGGAGCGTGCCGCCGACTCCGCGACCCGGGTCTCGGCGATCAAGGCGACCGTTGTCAGCGACGACGAGGAGATCAGCGTGACCGTCGGCGCCTCGGGCGAACTCCTCGACATCCAATTCGGACGGTCGATGCGGCAGGCCTCCCCCGAGTGGATGACCCAGATCGCGCGGGAGACCTACCGGCGCGCTCGCGAGGAAGCGGGCGAGCAGGTCAAAGAGGTCATGTCCGAGACGATGGGCGCCGACTCGACCGCGATGCGGGTGTTCACCGACGCCGCCGCGGCCAAGAGCGAAGCGAGCGACCGATGACCACGAAGATGGGCAGGGGACGGATCTCCGCCGACACGGACGGGATCCGCAAGATCGCCACGGCGACGCGCGGCGACGTCAGCGACCCGCTGCAAGACGTCGCGCAAGCCGCCGTCAGTTCGATGCTGAGCGACCAGAACGCGTTCAGCGAATACCTGGCGGGCGTCATCCCGCCCGCGATCGAACAGTTCGACAAGACCGCCGAAACGGCGCTGCTGGCGGCCGCGGACTTCGCCGACGCGCTCGCCAAGGCCCTTGAGGACACGAGCGATTCCTATGAGGCCTCCGACAAGGCGGCCTCCGATGACCTGACCGCGCTGACCGGGGAGCTCTGAGCGACATGGGGTTGTTCGATGCGGCCGGAAACCTGATCGAGAGCGGCTATGACGCGGTCGCCGACGGTGTCGAGGCCGTCGGCGACGCCGCCCGGGACTTCGGCGACGACGTGGGCTCGGCCGTGGGGACCGTCGCGGGAACCGCGCTCGGCGGCCCGCTCGGCGGCATGGTCGGCGGGGCCGTGGGAGACGTGGTCGGCGGCGCCGCGGGCGCAGTGGTCGACGTCGCCTCCTCGGCGGGCGCCGCCGCGCTGCGCACCACCGGAGACGTCGTCTCCGGCATCTACGACGGCCTCCAATGGGCGACGGACGGCGCGATCGACGCCATCGGCGATGTGATCAGCATGGCCATCGACGTCTTCCTGTTCGTCCCCGGCCAGATCATCGGCTACCTGGACTCCATCAAGGAGCTCCAGTCGCCGATCGACCTGCTCCAGTGCGACGCCGACGCGATCAAGCAGTTGATCGAGGACTGGAAGAAGATCGGCACGGAGCTGACGAACATCGGCAACGCCCTCGAAAGCGGGTCCGGCAGCTCGAACGACTGCTGGGAGGGCGACGCCGGCGACACGTTCCGCGACATCGCGAGCGCCTTCGCCGACTCGCTGCTCAAGGCCGGGGGGCTCGCCACCGGCGCCTCGGGCACGATCGACGCCATCGCTCAGATCGTCGCCGAGGGTCGCGCCGAGGTGCTCGAGAAGATCGCCGACACCGTCGAGACCTGCTCGTGGATCATGGCCGGCGCGCTCCAGTTCGCCGTCGCCTTCCCGTTGGCGATCCCGTTGGCCATCAACGAGATCAACAGCCGTGCCAACGAGGCCTACAGCGAGGTCGAGGCGCGGCTGGGCCAGCTCGAATCCGATGTCAGTGCGGCGCTGGGGGATCTGGCCGAGCTCGAGAACGGGTTCTCCGAACTCGAGGGTGTCTGGACGCAATCGGCCGAGAACATCCGCAACGCGGGTGCGAGGGGTGACGGCACGGGCAGCGACAAGAAGGGCAGCACTGACACCGGCGGTGGCGGCGGGTCCAGCGGTGGTGGATCCAGTGGCGGCGGTGGCAGTCCCAGCGGCGGTGGCGGCGGCAGCCCCAGCGGCGGTGGCGGCCAGCCCGAGGAGGAACCGAAGGAGGAGGAGCCGAAGGAGGAAGTCGACGACTCCGAGACCGCGGTGACCGACATGCCCGACGGTTCCAAGGTGCTGGACCCGTATCTGGTCGCGACCATTCCCGAGGAGGAGTGGCAGGCGATGGCCGAGGCCATCCCGCCCGAGAAGTGGGAGGAGATCGCCGCGAACGACCCGGAGTCGATCCCGCCGGAGCTGGCGAAGTTCGCGCCCGACCACCTCAAGGACAAGTTCCCCAGCAACGCCCCCGACTGGAAGCCCCCGGTCGATGAGAACGGCGACCCGAAACCGGTGGGCGCCAACATCCCCGCCGACCTCGTCCAGTACATGACCCCGGGCATGGAACAAGCCATTGAGGACTATGACGCCGAAGCGGGCAAGGAAGCCTGGGAGCAGCAGAACCTGGACGAGGAACAACTACTGCGCCGCGACCTCGAAGCGGCCGAGACCGACGCCGAGAAGGTGGCGATCCACGAACGCCTCGACGACCTTCACCAGCAACAGGAAGCCGAAGCAGAGGCCACAACACAGACCACCGAAGCGGAATCGAAGCAACCGGACGCCTCCGCAGAAACCGACGAAGCCACGAAGGACGACTACGAAAACGCCCTCGGCTGACCCCCCGACACGCCTCGTGCTCGCCTGCGAAGAACGCAGCCGGGCACGAGCCGAACTCCTTACAGGTCAAGCGATCCCCCTCGCCCAGGAAGCACCGCAGGCGACGGCGTTGATGCACAATTGCAGGTCGCCCGCTGCCGACACGACAACCGGATCGCGAGTACACCACCGACTGCGGAGCGTGGCTATGCTGAGGGCGCAAACCCAAGCAAGCCACTCGAAAGGCACGATTCCATGCCCCGATCCTCCTCTCGCCATGGCCGCTGTCTGCGATTTGTCGGCCGATTTACTTGCAGCGCAGGGGTTCACGGTGGGTGACTTCAGCATCTCGGCCGATCAGGTCCGAGCCGGCGTCGAGCTGCTGTTCTCCGCTTCCGAGGCGATCTACAACGCGATGAACTCCCTGGCCTCGGACACCGGAGGCCTCGAAGGCAGCGCCGAGGCGGCCGCATTCGCCGGGATCGCCGAATGCATTCAGGCGTCGCAGATCTGGGAGTCGGAGTACATCGCGTTGCACCGCTTGGACATCGAGGACGCGGCGATGTCGGCCGCGGTGTCCGCCGAAAGCAGCGAAGAGGTCGACACCTACGTCTCCTCGATGTTCGACCAGTACGCGGATTCGTACTTCCCCGACGGACGCAACGCCCCGGCCCCTGAACGCCCGGCCCCGAACCCGTCAGTGGTGATGCCACGTGACGGCGAAAGCGTGGCGATGTAGCTGATGGGCATCACGTATGAAGACCTGAGCGGTGCCGACTTCGCGCGGCTTGAGACCGTCGGCGAGTCCTGGATGAAGCTCTACCAGGTGCTTGAGGAGCAGGCGGCGGAGTTGATCGGCATAAAGGACAAGGACGATGCCGCGTTCGGCATCGACAATTGGGACGGCCAGTCGGGCGAGGCGGCCCGCGAACGCTTGCGCGACATCGTGTTCGGGATCGACGAACGTTCGGCGGCGGCCAGGCGGGTGTCGGTGGCGATCACGGTCGCGGTGGAGGAGTTCATTGCCGCGCAGGCTGAGTTGAACGACATCATCGGCGGGATCGACCCGGCGCGAGCGACGTTGACGGCGACGGGCTCGCTCATCCCCAACACCGCTACCGGGACTGAGAACATCTACTACGCCGAGGGCTTGAGTAGCCGCATCGCGGCCGTGCTGGAGCAGGCGACGCAGGCCGATGACGACCTGAAGGCCGCCATCGGCACCTGGGCCGAAACGTTCAGCGAGTCCGAACGCCTTGCCATGATCAGCCAGGCGAGCGACGAAGCCGAAGAGCTGCAAGAACTCCTCGATTCTGGTGCCACTCCGGAACAGATCAACGACTGGTGGAACGGCCTCTCAGAGTCGGAGCGCCTGGGCATACTCGAAGGCAACCCCGCCCTCATCGCAAGTGTGGACGGCATCCCAACAGACACCAGAGATGCCGCCAACCGGAGCCTCCTAGAGACACAACTCAACCGCTACAGCCCCACCCTCGACTCCGACATCGCCGACCTCGAAGCGCAGCTCGCGGAAATGGAAGCCAACGGCGAGCGCTACGACTACAGCGGGAACCTCAGCGTCCCGATGAACTCCCCCGAGTACGCCGCGCTGTCAGCCCAACTGGAGGAGCTGAAAGCGGAGCGCGACGACCGCGATGCCCTGACGAACCTCCAGGATGCGATCGCGGGCCCGGCCTCAACCGGCCAGGAACATTACCTGCTCCACTTTGATACGGAAGACGATGGAGGGGCGATCGTTTCAATCGGCAATCCCGATACCGCCACTAACACAGGGATCTTCGTGCCGGGCACATACTCTGCGCTCGACAACTTCGGAGATCTCGGCGGGGCATTGGGCCGGGCCGATGCTATGGCTGACGACGCGAAGACATTCGGCGTCCCAGGCGAAGAGACGGCGATGATCGCTTGGCTCGACTACGACTCACCGCAGTCAGCCAGTCCGCTCGAAGCCTTTGAGGGCGATTCGTGGGATCTGAGCAAGCTCGCTCCCGAGGCCGGTGACGGCAAAGCAGCGGAAGATGGAGCGCAGACGCTCAACCAGTTCATCAACGGGCTCGACGCCACCCATCGCGATGGTGGCGCCAACACCACCATCGCTGGACACTCCTACGGCGGGCTACTGGTCGGCGAAGCCGCACAGGACCCGAACACTGGAGCAGACCAGCTCATCGGCATCGCAGCCCCCGGATTCGGCGTCGACCGCGCTGATGAACTCGCTATCGATGAAGAGAACGTGTGGGCGACGATGGCCGAAGGTGATGCCATCGCCTTCCCAGCAGGTGAGTCCGTCATCCACGGGAACGACCCAACAGGCGAGAACTTCGGGAGCAACGTGTTCACCAGTACCCCCAGCGGCGCGAGCGGAGGAGAAATCCACGGCGGCTACTGGGATGACGAAAATGCAGCACGCAAGAACATGGCACTAATCATTACCGGTCAACCCAGCAAGGTTGACCAGGCGAGCGAGTAGAGATGAAGCGATCAATGTTTTTCGTCGTCGTTCTGACGATGATGCTTGTTGGAGGATGCATGGACAACGGCGGTGAAGTCGAGACGCCCCCGGAACGCGAATTCGACCAGTCGACGGCATGGAGTCGCATGGAAGAGGCCGTAGCCGAAGCAATTGACGGTGTTCCGGACTTCCCTGGATTCGAGGAACGCCGGCTGCTCGAACTCGCCTGCACTCACAATGGGGCGGTCGATGAGGAGTACACGAAACTTGAACTGACCTACGTGTTCAGCGCTGAAGACTCCGAAACTAACCTTGTCCGCGAGGAGTATGTCGAACTGCTTCGATCGCGTTGGGTTGAAGCCGGGTACGACGTCCATCGTGATGAGTCGTATGGCAAGGATCCAATCTTCCACGAAGTTGAAGCGACACGGCCGGACGGCATCAACTACTGGCTCGTCGCGGCAAACTATGTCTCACTGAAGGTTCAATCTGGCTGCGTAAAGAAGGCGAGCTCCGACGAGTGCCCGCCGCCGCTCGGCAATGTCCCCCCAGACAACGACCTTGCGGGCCGCCAGAACTGCGCCCGAAATTACGACGAACCAGCCGAAGAAACCAAGTGATTGCCCGCCAGTCACAGCGGCCGCCCTGGGCTGTGGTCGTTGCCGTGGCTTTGCTCGGGGTTTACAGCGTTGTAGCAGTTGCGGCGAACGCGGCCACTCTCTTTCCGTCATGTGCGCAAACCGGAGAGCACTGCGATGGCATGGAAGGGATCGCAGAGCTGGCCTTCACCGATGGAGTACTCGGATCGGTGCTCCTCGGACTGTGTGCGTGGAATATCTGGCGACAGCGGAGGTCGGCCTGGATCTTGGCATTCATCTACTTCGCGTTTGCAGGGTGTTGGACAGTGACCGCATTCGGGCCCGATGTCAGCCAGTACCGAATGGTATGGACCGACATTCCCTTCGCCTTGAATGCCATCATCCCCGTTTTCCTACTCCTGCCGCCTGTGGTGCGGTGGTGCTTCCCTAGACGCGAGCGTGGTGGGGGTGGGGTGTTAGTTGACAGTAGGGGGTTTGTGCGTCATCATCGGCGTATGCCTGCGTTTTTGCAAGGGGGGCAGGTTGTTACGTTTCGAACGGAGATTTTTACGAAGCAGCCAGTTTGTATTGATGCCTTTAGATAGGCGAGAATTTTAACGCCGCCCGGTGGTCCAGGACTACCAATCATGTGTCCACCGGGCGGCCAACAACAGAAGGAGTACTTCCGTGTCGTCCACGACGATACGCCATTCCGGCGTACCTGAAAACAGCGATTCCCGTGATTCCGACCTGACCGCCAAATGGCGCTCCCGCCTGCGGGATCACCTCGACGAATCTTCCGAGCCCGACCACCTGCGCCACCAGCCCGGCGACGACTGGATCGTGGACCACAACCGCCCCCACGACCCCCTCGACCCCGGCCCCTACGGTTCACCCGGCTGGTACCCCGACACCCGAACCGGCCGCCACCGTCGCGACGAACTCCCCGACCCGCTCCCGGCCGACCACCACACCGAACCGGCTGCACCGCAACAGACCCGGCCAGAACGAACCAACCACCGCGACAACGACCCGCCCTCCCCCGCACCCCGAACCACCCGCCAGCCCCGCACCGGCCGCGACCCCGAACGGGCCGAAACGCGGGACCGCCGCCGAAGCGATGCTTCCGGCCGCACCTTCCCCGACGGCACCGCGCACCGCTTCTCGAACCTGCGCGAGCAGGCCTTCGACCGGTTCATGATCGAATCGGCCGAACTCCGAGCCGCCCACTTCGAACCCGCGACGCCCTACCTCCGCGAACGCGCACTCCGGATGCTCCGCTGCTTCCTGACGATCCTCACCTGCGGCATCGTCCCCATGCCCCGGCCACTGACCGGCTGCGCAAAACGAAAGGAAACCCCAGCACCGCAACGGCTCCCGAAACAGACCAGCTCCACACCACTGGCGCGAACCACCATGGCCGCCGCGCTCAGCGGAGCCCGCGCCGCCCGCGCCATCATCAAAACCCGCGACCCACACTGGCGCACCGTGCCGCGCCAACACCGTCCCCGCCCGACCTACCAACCAAACGCATACATCACCGCCTGGGAACAGGCCTTCGACAACACCACCCTCACCCTCGGCGGTGCCGCATGATCGAGCGCTACACGACCCGACGCATCCGCAGCCGCTACCTCCAAGCCCTGCAATCGATCCCGCTGCCAGTCCGCCGCACCGAACCGCCCGACGCCGTCCTACCCATCGACCTTGCAGGACTCCCCATCCTCGCAACCGAACTCATCGACTACCGCCCCATACGGTTCTCGCTGGTCGTCGGCCAAGCCCGCTTCCGCCTCACCTTCAAGGAAACCGAACCAACGCTCATCGGCCACGTGATCGCCCTGGGCACCCCCGACCCGCGCCTGATCATCTCCGAACCCCTCCACACCGAATGGGCCCTGGCCCACGAGCAACCACTCACCGAAGCAGCCCAACGACTCTGGACCAACACCACCCGAACCTGCGAACGCTGAAACCACCAAGGCCGGTCCGCACAACAGCGGACCGGCCTTCCGTTTCCGACGCAGCGTTTCGGGGACACATGACAGTCGAAATCTCCCCTATGCTCGGGCCTGTCGCCAAAATTTCTCAGCGTCGCATGCTTGACACCGTGAGTGATCCTCCCATACTCTGCCAATGGTCGCATTTCCTCGCATAAGCCGAGGCAAGCGCGATCCACCCCGAGGCGACACGCGCCTCCGCGCAACGAAAGGAGCTCGCCGACATGCGTTGCATCAGCACCATCGACTAAATCCCTCAAATGAGCCGGGCAGCGGGTCGACCGCTGCCCGGTCCCACTGACACCCCTCGAGGATGAAGTGAACGCAGGCCGCAGAGACACACCCGTTGTCCGCATCAGTCAGCCCCGTCTCGACACCAACGTCCGGCACATCCAGCACGAGGCCACCCTGCGAGGCGTCGCGCTCCGAGTCCACACCAAAGGGCACCGGACAATCCCGATCGCCAAGCTGCAAGCGCAGGCCGGAGCCGTCGGCATCATCACCCAGACCACCACCGAATCCGCCGCCTATCTCGACGCGGGCATCCGCGACATCGTGATCGCCCGCCCCCGCCTCGATCAGTGGCGCCTACCGGTCTTCGCCCGATTCGCCGCCGAATCGGCTGCACGGGAACCGGAATCGCAGATCACCGTCCAAGTCTCCAATGAGGACGACGTCACCGGACTCTCGGCGGAGGCGACCGCGGCAGGAGCAGAACTCGACCTGCGGATCGACGTGAGCTTCGGCCCCGACCGGGGCATCAACCCCGCGAGCGTCCGAGCGCTCGCCGAGCGCATCGCCGACGCCAAAGCGGTCCGGCTCGACGGCATCACCGGATACACGAGTCTTCACTCACCCGACGACCTGAAGCACCGCGAGCCGCGCGTCCGGGAGATCGCAAGCGAACTCGTCGGCCTCGCCCAGATGATCCGCGATGACGGCATCGCCTGCCCCACCGTGGCCGTCAACGGCACCCCCGGGATACTCGCTGCGGCTGAAACGCCCGGAGTCACCGAGATCTGCACTGGCGCAACGGCGTTGTACGACGCCGGATTCGCATCCGCAGGCGTTTGCGACTTCGGGGACGTCGCAATATCGGTGCGCGCCACCGTGGTCCGCGCACATGGAGGACGCGTCGAGACCGACGCCGACGAACTCCTGACTGGTGCAAGTCATGAATGGGCACCGGACCTGGTCGCGACCATGGCCGACGGCCGCGCGCTCGACTCCGCCGACGTCCGCGAAGGCGACATCGTCGAACTGATCCCCGCGCACATCTGCCCGTTCATCCTCAACGGCCCCGAATTCCACGTCATCGACGCCGACGGCGACACCGTCGCGCACTGGGCTCCCGCGTTGCTTCCCGAAGCCCGCCACTG
The DNA here is from genome assembly GCF_040645615.1 of Glycomyces sp. NPDC046736. Taxonomy (NCBI): domain Bacteria; kingdom Bacillati; phylum Actinomycetota; class Actinomycetes; order Glycomycetales; family Glycomycetaceae; genus Glycomyces; species Glycomyces sp. NPDC046736. The sequence continues at coordinate 23,592 of NZ_JBEYYO010000016.1, forward strand.
AACACGAACCGACCCGAGGAGCACCTCGCTGCTCCGCAACCCCCGCGAAGGAAACCGACATGACCATGCCGGACAAGTTCATCGCCAATCTCTGTCCCACCGGGATGATCCCCAGGAAGGCGAAAGTTCCCGACGTTCCCACCACACCCGAGGAGATCGCCGCGGACGTCCGCCGCTGCCGCGACGCCGGCGCGTCCATGGTCCACCTCCACGCTCGCGACGACGACGAAGAGCCCACTTGGCGCAAGGAAGTCTTCGCCGAGATCTGCGAAGCGGTCGTCGCCGAAGCCCCCGACATGATCCTCGTGGTCACCACCAGCGGACGGAACTGGAACGACTTCGCACGACGCAGCGAGTCGCTGTCGATCACCGGAGCAGCGAAGCCCGAGTTGGCCTCGCTTACGCTCGGCTCGATGAACTTCCCCACCGGACCCTCGATCAACAGTCCGGAAATGATCGAGCAGCTCGCGACCACCATGCGCGACAACGGCATCACACCCGAGCTCGAAGTGTTCGACGTGGGCATGGTGAACTACGCCAACCACCTCATCGCCAAGGGCGTCCTCACCGGCCCCCACTACTTCAACATCCTCCTGGGCTCACGCGGCACCGCCGACGTCAGCGCGGCCAACGCCGCGGCCTGCCTTGCCTCACTCCCCAGTGAATCGACCTGGGCGTTCGCCGGGATCGGGCGATTCCAGACCGCCGCGAACACACTCGCGCTCTCGCTGGGAGGCCATGTGCGAGTCGGCCTCGAGGACAACCCGTACTACGACTGGCGCGACCGCTCGCCCGCCACGAACCCACGCCTGGTCGAGCGCATCGTCCGCATCGCGGCCGAACTCGGCCGCGAACCGGCGACCCCGGAGGAAGCACGCCAGATCATCGGCCTCAAGCCCGTGCAGCGCAACACGACAGCCGGAATGGACGCGCGATGACGAACGTGATGCGCGCCCGGCGACAGTGGGGCCGCGACCACATGGTCTCCACCGCCAGCACCCCCGCCACCCTTGCGGCACTGGCGATCCTCGACGAGGGCGGGAACGCCTTCGACGCCGCGATCGGCATCTCGGCAGTGCTCACCGTGAACCAGCCGATGGCCTGCGGTCCGGCCGGTGACGCCGCGATCGTGTGCCACAGCGCCGACTCCGCCTCCCCGGTCTCGCTCACCGCCTTGGGCAGAGCGCCGATGGCGACCACACCTGAAGCGCTGCGGGACTCGGGACATGCCACGGTCCCCTCGACAGGACCATTGTCCATCTCCACCCCGGCGCTCACCGACGCCTGGTTCGCTCTTCACGAACGCTACGGCAGGCTCGGCATGGAGCGCATCCTCGCGCCGGCCGTCGAACTCGCCGAGAGCGGCACGACCATCACCGGACAGGACGCGCGCTGGGCGCAGGTGAGCTTGGAAGTGCTGCGGCAGCCGCACTTCAAAGACCTTTTCGGAGCGTACGCATCGCCTTCAGCACCGGGTTCGGTGCTGCGGCAGCCCGGCTTGGCCCGGCTGCTCCGACTCGTCATCGAGCACAATGGACGTCCCGAGCGGTTCCGCGCGATCCTCGGTGAAGCGGTGGAGTCGGCCTGCACAAGCGAAGGCGCCCTCATCCGGGCGCAGGACTGCCTCGCCGACCACGCCGTCTTCGAACCGGCCGCCACCACCTCGATCGGCGACTGGACCATCGCCACCACCCCCGCTCCGACCCAGGGGCCGGTGCTGCTTCAGAACCTCGCCCTCTACGCCCGGCTCGCCTCGGACACCCCACTGGACTCGGCCGCCGGCATCCACATGCTGGCCGAGATCGCCAACCAGACCTACGGATACCGCCTCGAAACCCTCGGCGATCCTGAGGCCCCGCCCGCGACCGACGCTCTGGCACCAGCCGTCCTGGAACGACTGGCCGCCAACGTGAACGACGCCAAGACCAGCCCGCCCACCTGCCTCGGCAAGTACTCCCAGGGCGACACCACCCACTTCGCGGTGCTCGACTCGGACGGCAACGGCGTCAGCTGGGTGCAGAGCCTCGGACTCGGATTCGGGTCCGGGGTCGGCGTTCCCGAATTCGACATGCTGCTGTGCAACCGCCTCGGCCGCAGTGCGACCCTGGACGACGGCGATCCGAACCGACTCAGTCCGGGAAGACGGCCGGTGAACACGATCCTGCCGTGGGCGGTCACCGAGCTGGAAGGCCTTCGCTGGCTCGGAGGCACCCCCGGCGGCGACGGGCAGACGCAATGGAACGCCCAGGTCGTCCTCGGTCTGCTTCTGGAGCAGTTGAACCCGCTCCAAGCACTCGCACGTCCACGATGGACCTACTATCCGGGCGCCGACAAGGCCGAGGCCGCCATGGGACTGCAACTGCGAGTCGACGCCAACATGAGCGACGCCGTGATCGAAGAACTCCGCGGCTTCGGATACGACGTGGTTCCCAAGCCGAGCGTGGGCGGTGTCATGAGGATCCTGGAGCGAGCGGACGGACACCACTTCGGACTCGACGACGGCCGACATGAAGGACTGACCGCAGGACGATGAACACAGACGGGAACGACAATGGCTGACGATCACGACTACGACATCATCATCGCCGGAGCTGGCGCCGCGGGCCTGTCCGCGGCACTCATGCTCGGCCGCTCCAAGAGCCGGGTGCTGGTGATCTCCCAGAAGCGGCGGCGGAACTCGACCGCCGCCAAGGTCAACAACGTCCCGTTCGCACACGGCGAAAGCCCCGAAGCGGTGTACACCAAGATGGAGCGTGACGCGGCCGAGGCCGGGGCGCAGTTCGTCTGGGACACCATCGACGCCGTCTCGGCCGACGACGACCGCGTCACCGTGGAAACGGTCCACAATGGTGTCTACACGGCTCGAAGACTGCTGCTCGCCACCGGCCGCGTCGATCGCCTGCCATCCTGGCTGCCCTCGGGCATCTGGGGACGGACCGCGTTCGACTGCCCGTACTGCCACACCTTCGAGAACGACGGCAAGGACTTCGCGGTCATAGGCAACGAGGGACCCAACGCCGTGGTCATGGCCCGGCTTGCCCAGGCCTACGCGCGGAGCATGACGGTGATCGTGCAGTCGCCCGAGGCGGTCAAAGCCCATCCGCGGGCGGCCGACCTTCTCCAAGCCGATGGCGCCCGGATCGTGATCGACGAAGTCGAGCGAGCCGACGTCCTCGAATCGGGGAGACTGCGACTGCGCACCCGCGGCGATGTCCTGCATGAGGCTGACGTCCTCCTGCTCACCGAAGTACCGCAGCCGGATCACCGGTTCACCGCACAATTGGGCCTGGAACTCAACCAGGCCGGATACCCGGCGACCGACCTCAATGGACGCACCTCGCATCCACGGGTCTACAGCGCGGGCAACGCGCTCGGCTCCGCGTACTACATGTGGACAGGAGCCGCCGCGAGCGGCCTCAACGCGGCCAGGGCGATCTGGGAAGACAAGGTACTGAAGTAGCAGATGAAACGGCTCCTCTCCCCGGCGCACCAACTCGTCCTCGGCCGAACCACCGCCGCGTTGGCGTTCGGGCTCATCCCCACCACACTCATCCTGGCGGTCGCACGCGCCACCGGCTCCGCACTCGACATCGGACTGGTGCTCGCGTGCGAGCTCGTCCCGATGGTGGTGCTGCTGCCCGTATCAGGCGTAGTCGCCGACCGGTTCTCGCCGCAGCGCGTCATCCTCGCTGCGGACCTGCTCCGTTGCGCGGCGCAGTTCGCCATCGCGTGCGAGTTCCTGGCCGGGCGGTTCCACATCGTCGACCTGTCGATACTCGCGGCCGCCACCGGCATCGGCATGGCCTTCGGCATGCCCGCCGGGCGTCGCCTCGTCGCGGGTACGATCGCACCCGAAGACCGGCTCCGCGTCAACTCCCGGCTGTCGGTCGCGACAGCCATGGCGCAGCTCGTCGGCCCCGCGATCGCGGGGACACTGGTGCTGGGCGTGGGAGCGGGATGGGCGTCGATGGCGACCGCCGCCCTGTTCGCCTTCTCCGCACTCACACTCGGCCGCATTCCCGCGATCCGGGCCACCGGCCCCGCCGGACGCGCTTCGATCCTCACCGACCTGCGTGAAGGATGGACCGAAGTCCGTCGTCACCGCTGGTTTCTCGCCAGCGTCCAGGGCCACGGCGTGCGGCACCTGACCGCAGGCTTCCTCTTCGCCCTCGGCCCCCTGATCGCAATCGAGCGGCACGGCGACGACTCGGCGTGGGTGTTCATCGCCCAAGCCGGCGTCATCGGCACCGTCCTGGGCGGCTTCGCCGCGCGCCGCGTCACGTTCGGCAATCCACTCGTGGTGTGCGCCATCGGGTCGGCGTGCTACGCGCTCCCGCTGACGGCACTGGCACTGCCGTCTCCCGTGGCGGTTATCGCCGTCGCGTTCTTCCTTGCCGCGCTCGGCACCGGCATGATGACACCCTTGTGGGACACCACCTTGCAGCTTCGCGTCCCCGAATCGGCACTGGGCCGGGTGGGTTCGTACGACATCCTCATCTCACTGGCGTCGCGACCGCTCGGGCTGGCGGTCGCGGCGCCGCTCGCGGCCTGGATCGGCACGACCACGGTGCTGCTCACCGGTGCGGCGCTGGTCGCCGCCGCCAACCTAGCCGCCCTCACGGTGCCGAGTGTCCGAAAGCGACCAGAGGAGCCGCCGAGCGAAACGGCATCACCGCAGGTGGCGAAGGCGGGCGCTCGCCCTTAGCGTCAAATGTTGCGGTCCCAGATCATTCTCAGGCCGTGGAGGGTGAGGTTGGGTTCGTAGTGGGTGACCGTTTCGCATTGTTCGATCACGACGGGGGCGAGGCCGCCGGTGGCGACCACTGCTGTTGGGATGGTGCCGAGTTCGGTGGTGATGCGGCGGACGAGGCCGTCGACTTGGGCGGCGGTGCCGTAGACCATGCCGGACTGGAGGCATTCGACGGTGTTCTTGCCGATGACGCTGCGGGGCTTGACGAGCGGGATCTTGAGGAGGTTCGCCGCGCGGGAGGCCAGGGCGTCGATGGAGATCTCGATGCCGGGGGCGAAGGCGCCGCCGAGGAAGTCACCGGTCTCGGAGATCACGTCGATGTTGGTGGAGGTCCCGAAGTCCACTGTGATGCAAGGGCCGCCGTAGAGGTGGAATGCGGCGTATGTGTTCGCGATGCGGTCGGGCCCGGCCTCGCGCGGGTTGTCGATGCTCAGGCGCACACCGGTCTTGATGCCCGGGGCGATCTGCACGAGGCGGGCGTGCGGGTAGTAGCGCTGGACCATTTTGGACACTTCGGCGCCCTGCTGGGGCACCGTGGAGGACAGGGCGATCCCGGTGAGGTCGACGCCGTCGCCGTCGAGGAGGGCCCGGAAGGTCAGGCCCAGCTCGTCGGCGGTGGCGTGCGGGTCGGTGCGGATTCGCCATGAGTGCTTGAGGGTCTCGCCCTCGAAGACGGCGAGCACCGTGTTGGTGTTCCCGATGTCGACGCACAGCAGCACGTTCTACTCCTCGAAGTCGAGTCCGATGTCCAGAATGGGCGAGGAGTGGGTGAGGGCACCCACCGAGAGGTAGTCGACCCCGGTGGCCGCGTAGTCGACTGCGGTGTCGAGGGTGATGCGGCCGGTGGCCTCCAGTTCGGCGCGGTCGCCGACCGCTTCGACCACTTCGGTCAGTTCCTTCGGGCTCATGTTGTCGCACAGCAGGAACAGCGCGCCGGCCGCGACGGCTTCGAGCGCCTCGTCCACGGTCTCGACCTCGACTTGGATGTCGATCTCCGGTTCGGCCGAGCGGACGGCGGCGAAGGCCTCGCTGATCGACCCGGCCGCTTCCTTGTGGTTGTCCTTGATCATGGCCACGTCGTACAGGCCCATGCGCTTGTTGTCGCCGCCCCCGGCGCGCACGGCGTACTTCTCGAACCCGCGCAGGCCCGGCGTGGTCTTGCGGGTGTCGAGCACCGTGGTGTGCCAGTCGGCCAGCACGTCGGCGAAGCGGCGGGTGTGGGTGGCCACGCCGCACATGCGGCACAACAGGTTCAGGGCGGTGCGCTCGGCCGCGAGGAGGGAGCGGGTCGGACCGGAGACGCGGGCGAGCACCTGCCCCGCGCGGATGCGCGCGCCTTCCTTTGCGAGGTAGGTGAACTCGACGTCGCCGGGCATGGCGTGGAAGACCGCGTGCGCCACCGGGAGTCCGGCGAGCAGTCCGTCGCCTCGAGCCGTGACGGCCACAGTGGACGTGTGCTCGGGGCCGAAGATCGACTCCGAGGTCACGTCGCGCCGGGAGTGGGAGAGGTCTTCGTCGAGGTAGTCCTGGACGGCGACGTACACGTCCTCGGGGTCGAGGCGGCATTCGAGCAGGCGCGCGTCCAGGTCAGCCCCTCCAGGGGCTTCGGCGAATCGGCTCATGCGATGGGCTCCCAGGTGGTTTCGAGCTCCCCGTCGGAGCTGATGGCGAGTAGGAGGTGCCCGAGCCAGGCCTCGTCGGCGTCCGGGTGGTCCTCGCGCCAGTGGCTGCCTCGGGTCTCGCGCCGCCGGTGGGCGGCGGCGGTGACGGCGGCGGCCACGGTGAGCAGGTTGGTCGCCTCCCATGTGGCCGGTCGCGGCCTTCCGGACACATTGTCCCCCAACGCCGTCAGCGATGCTGCGGTGGCCTCCAGTGACGCTTCGGAGCGGAGCACCCCGGCTCCGGAGGTCATGGCCTCCTGGAGCGGGGCGCGGGCGGTCGTGGAGCACACGTCGCCTTCGCCGCCGGGCAGTTCGGGGAGCCCGGGGCTGGGCTTGCGCTCGGCGAGGTCGTCGGCGATGCGCTGGGCGAACACGAGCGCTTCGAGCAGCGAGTTGGACGCGAGCCGGTTCGCGCCGTGCAGGCCCGTGCACGCGGCCTCGCCCGCGGCGTAGAGGCCGGGGACGCTGGTGCGGCCGTGGAGGTCGGTGCGCACGCCGCCCGAGGAGTAGTGGGCGGCGGGCGCGACGGGGATGAGGTCGGCGACGGGGTCGATGCCCAGGGCCCGGCAGGAGGCGGTGATCGTCGGGAAGCGGTGTTCGAGCATGTCGCGGCCGAGGTGGCGGGCGTCGAGCCACATGTGCGGCTTGCCTTCGGCGATCATCCGGGAGGTGATGGCCTTGGCGACCACGTCGCGAGGGGCGAGTTCGGCGAGCTCGTGGCGCCCGAACATGAACCGGTCGCCGGAGAAGTCGACGAGGTGCGCGCCCTCGCCTCGGAGCGCCTCGGAGATGAGCGGCTGCTGGTCGGTCTGGAGCGCGGCCGGACCGGACTGTCGTACCCCGGCGGTACCTTTAGTGTTCGCATCGGAACTCAGCGCTGCCGGGGTGCCGGGCACGTACAGGGAAGTGGGGTGGAACTGGACGAATTCGAGATCGGTGACGATCGCGCCCGCGCGCAGTGCGAGGGCCACGCCGTCGCCGATGGACACCGACGGGTTGGTCGTGGACTGGAAGATCTGTCCGAGCCCGCCGGTGGCGAGGACGACCGCGCGGGCCTCGACGCCGCCCACGCCGTGCTCGACGCCTTCGCCGAGCACGTGGAGGCTGACGCCCGCGGTGTGGCCGTTCGCGTCGGTGAGCAGGTCGAGGACCATGGCGTGCTCGATGATGCGGATCCACGGGTCGCGCAGCACGGCCGCGTGCAGTGCGCGCTGGATCTCCGCGCCGGTGGCGTCGCCGCCCGCGTGGATGATGCGGCGGGCGCGGTGGCCGCCTTCGCGGGTGAGCTGGAGCGAGCCGTCGGGGTGCCGGTCGAACTCGGTGCCGAGGTGGATGAGGTCGCTGACGCGGGCCGGGCCTTCGGTGACGGTGACGTCCACGGCCGCGGGGTCGCAGAGGCCGACACCGGCGATCTGGGTGTCGCGGGCGTGCGCTTCGGGGGTGTCGACGGGGTCGAGGACGGCCGCGACGCCGCCTTGGGCCCAGCGGGTGGAGCCGTCGTCGATCTTGACCTTGGTGACCACGGTGACGTGGAATCCGGCCCGGCGCAGGTTGAGCGCGCAGGTGAGCCCGGCGACGCCGGAGCCGATGACGCACACGTCGGTGGTCTCGGTCCAGGACGGGGCCTCGGCCCGCAGGCGTCTGGGCAGACGCGGCAGTCGTGGCAGTGCGCCTGCCGCCGGCGGCGGTGACGTGAACGCGGTCGGCACGTGCCGTGACCCTTCTAGCGACGGCCGCCGAGCGGCGGCCCTGGTAGTGGCTGCGGGCGGCTAAGCCGCCCGCAGCAACGGTACTGCTTCCGCAGGCGCAGAGCGCACGAGTTGTGAGGCATAGAGCGCCGCACACGAGGCCCCGGACGCGCCGAGCGCTACGCCTCTAGCCGCGCCTCGACGCGCGCCTTACAAACTCAGACAGGTCCGCGGACTGGCGCAGGCGCGATTCCTCGTGGACGTACATCATGTGGCCGGCCGGGTAGGACTTCGTCTCGATCCGGGCGCGGTCTTCGCGCGGGATTTCGAGCTGGTCGAGGGTGTACTCGATGGCCTCGATCGGGACGCCGCCGTCGTAGCGGCCCATCGCGACGTGGACCTCCAGGAACGGGTTGAGGCGCATGACGTTGCCGAGCTTGCCGATCACGTCGACGGCCTCGCCCTCGAACTCCTTGTACGACCACGGGTGCACCGCGCGCGAGATCCGCTCGTAGACGTGCTCGTTCTCGTATTCGAGCTCGGAGCGCAGGTAGTACTGGAGCGCGGCCGTGTAGGGCCCGTCGGTGCCGACCAGGAACGGGTCGTAGGGCATCTGCTCGCGGTTGTACCGGTCGGTCGGGCCGGTGAAGCGGGTGTCGAGGCGGCCGGTGACCAGGCGCTTGTGGCGCAGCAGTTCGGCGTAGTAGCGGGTGTGCTCCAGGCGCAGGTTGGCCTGGTCGACGTACTCCTCGCTGACCCCGGCGAGCGAGGCGATCTTGGCGACCGCCGCGGCGCGCTCCTCGGGCGTGAGGTTCTGGCCCTTGGCGAGGACGGCGCGGTACTCGTCGGCGTAGGCGCGGGCCTCGGCGACCAGGTCGTCGAGCTCGCGGTCGGGGTGGAGCCCGTGGTAGTGGGCGGTGGCCGCGTACGTCGGCAGGAACAGCGGGTTCGGCAGGTCGGAGCGCGTGGTGTGGTAGAGCGTCTCCATGTTGAACGCCGGGGCGATGAACATGACCCCGTTGAGCGCCATGCCGAACCGGGTCTGGAGGTACTCGGCGATGCCCGCGCCGCGGGTGCCGCCGTAGGACTCGCCGATGAGGAACTTCGGGGAGAGCCAGCGGTTGTTGCGGGTCGTCCACAGCCGGATGATCTCCGAGATGGACTCGATGTCCTTGGTGAAGCCGTGGTACTCGCCGGCCTTCTCGCCCTCGACGGCCCGCGACCAGCCGGTCGAGACCGGGTCGATGAACACCAGGTCGGTGTCCCTCAGCAGGGTCTCCTCGTTGTCGAGGAGGCCGAACGGCGGCGGGGTGAGCTGCCCGGCGTCGCCGGAGTCGACGCGGCGGGGGCCGAGCAGGCCCATGTGCAGCCAGATCGAGGCCGAGCCGGGGCCGCCGTTGAACGCGAACGTGACGGGGCGCTCGGTGGCCTCGGCGTCGTCGAGGGTGTACCAGGTGATGGAGACCTCGGCCTTGGCCTTGCGGCCGTTGAACTTCTCGTCCTCGGTGACCTCCTCGTGGAGGACGATGCGGCCGGTGGTGGCGGTGTAGGCGAGGTCGCCCAGGGTGTGGTGGGTGGTCTTGAGGTCGTCCGAGGGCGTGGGCTTGTCGGCCTTCTTGCTCTCGTCGGCGCCGTTGCCGGCGGCCTCGTGCTTCTCTTCGCTCATGAGTCTGTAACTTACCGGTCGGCAAGTGGGGATGCCACCGCGTCACCGGCGGTCCCGGGGGCCGGGTTGGCGGTGTCGTCGTTGACCTCGATGATCTCGTTGCGCTCGTTCACATGGACGACCGTGGGGGTGAACGCCCGCGCCTCGGCGTCCTCCATCTGCGCGTATGAGATGAGGATCACAAGGTCGCCGGGGGCGACGAGGCGGGCGGCGGCCCCGTTGATGCCGATGACGCCCGACCCGCGCTGCCCGGCGATCGTGTACGTCTCCAGGCGGGCGCCGTTGGTGATGTCGACGATGGCGACCTGCTCGCCGTCGAGGATGTCGGCGGCGTCGAGCAGGTCGGCGTCGACGGTCACCGACCCGACGTAGTGCAGGTCGGCCTGCGTGACGGTGGCGCGGTGGATCTTGGACTTGAACATGGTGCGGATCATCGGGCTTCTCCAATGACGATGGGGGCGTTGTCGATCAGGCGGGTCGTGCCCGCCTTCGCGGCGATGAGCAGCCTCGCCGGTCCCCGCTGGGGGGCCGGGCCGAAGTCGCTCGCCCGGACGGCGACGTAGTCGACGTCCAGACCGGGCTCGGCCGCGAGGGTTCGCCTCGCGGCGGCGAGCGGATCGGGTGAGGCCTGGGCGGCCTCGATCGCGGCGGGGATCGCCAGAGCGGCGGCCCGCTCGGCGGCAGAGAGGAACACGTTGCGGCTCGAACGGGCCAGGCCGTCCGCTTCCCGGTCGGTGGGCACGGCCACGATCTCGATGCCCATGTCCAGGTCGCGGACCATGCGGCGGACCATCGCGAGCTGCTGGAAGTCCTTCTCCCCGAAGCAGGCCGCGTCGGGCCGCGTGAGGTGAAACAGCTTCGAGACCACCGTGAGCACCCCGGTGAAGAACCCGGGCCGCGACGCGCCCTCGAGCAGCTCACCGTCGGGCCCGGCGTGCACCGAGGTCAGGCCCTCGCGGCCCTCGGGGTACATCTCGGCCACGCTCGGCGCGAACACCAGGTCTGCGCCCTCGGACTCGCACATCGCCACGTCGGCGTCGAGCGTGCGCGGATATTTGTCGAGGTCCTCGTTCGGGCGGAACTGGAGCGGGTTGACGAACACCGTGACGATCACCGAGTCGGCGATCTCCTTGGCGCGCTTGAGGTTCGCGCGGTGGCCGTCGTGCAGCGCCCCCATCGTGGGGACCACCGCGACGCGCCCGGCCAGGGCCGTGCGGGCCTTGGCCAAGTCGGCCTTGGTGTGGACGAGCAAGGTCACGGCGTCTCCTTCGCTTCGGGGTGGGCCAGGACGTCGAGGAGCCCCTCCGCGTCGGCGCTGCCCAGGCGCCCGGAGGCCAGCGCCCGCTCGGCGGTGCGGCGGGCCATGACCCGGTACGTGGCGGCGAGGTCGGTGCCGGCCAGGGCCTGGAGGTGGCGGGCCACGGTCCCGGCGTCGCCGCGCGAGACCGGGCCGGTCAGGGCCGCGTCGCCGTGGCGCAGGGCGTTCTCCAGCGACGCGGTGACCAGGGGTCCCAAGAGTCGCTGCGGGCCCGCGACACCGATGGCCTTGAGCTGGTCGGCGGCGTCGTTGACGAGGGTCGTCAAGTGATTGGCGGCGTAGACGAGCGCGGCGTGGTAGCGGGCCCGGTCGGCCTCGTCGACGTGCTCGGGCTCGCCTTCGAGTTCGAGGGCGAGCGCCTCGCCCACGAAGCGGGCCTCGGCCTCACCGGTGACGGCCCAGGAGATGCCCGCGAGGCGCTCCAAGTCCTCGTCGCGGCCGGTGAAGGTCATCGCGGGGGCGAGGGCGATCGTGAGCGCCCCGGCCTCGCGGGCCGGGCGCAGGACGTCGACGCCGAGCGCACCGGAGGTGTGGACGAGGATCTGACCGGGCCGGACCGGCAGCGAGGCCGCCAGGGGCGCGATGGCGTCGTCGGGGACGGCCAGGAGCAGGAGCTCGGACGCGGCGGCCACGTCCGGCGGGGAGAGGATCTCGGCCCCCGGCAGGAGGCGGGCGGCCCTGGCGCGGGAGTCGGCGGATACGGCCGAAGCGGCCACGACCCGGTGGCCGGCGCGGGTGAGGGCCGCTCCGACGACGGAGCCGACCCTGCCTGCGGACACGACGCCGACGGCGAGGCGGGACGCGGGACGCTTCGGTGCGCCGCTGCGCTGGTGCTGATCCATGATGCTGATCCAGTCCTTCGGGAGGTACCGGTCGTTGCTTACGCGTTAATTGTGCGTCGCCGGACTGTCAACGCCAGCCTGGGAGCCCGCGAGTGGTGTTTCTCACCCTGGGTCTAGGGTCGCTTGCATGTCGGGGTTCGAGCGATGGGGCGCGGCGACCGAGCGGGCCCTGTACGGGCGCGCCGGTTTCTACCGCCGCGAAACGCCCGCGAGCCACTTCACGACCAGCGCCCGGACCCCCGTGTTCGCCGAGGCCATTGCCCGCGTGGCCGACGAGGTGGACGAGCGGCTCGGCCGCCCCGAGGGCTTCACCGTGGTCGACGTCGGGGCCGGAGGCGGCGACCTCCTCGCCGACCTGGCCGGGCTCCTCGACCGCCGGATCAGCCTCGTCGGCGTCGAACTGCGCCCCCGGCCCGCGGGCCTGCCCGAGCGCATCGCGTGGCGGCCCGAGCCGCCCGACCGGGTGAGCGGCCTCATCGTGGCCTGCGAACTGCTCGACAACGTCCCGTGCGACGTGGCGGTCCTCGACCCCGAAGGCCGCGCCCGCTACGAAGAGGTCGACGCTGAGGGCCGCACCCGCCTCGGCGAGACCCTCGAAGCCGAGGACGAGCAGTGGATCGACAAATGGTGGCCCCTCACCGTCCCCGGCGACCGGGCCGAGATCGGCCGCACCCGCGACGCGGCCTGGGCCGACCTCACCGCCCGCCTCGACCGCGGCACCGCACTCGCGGTCGACTACGGCCACACCAGATCCGACCGCCCCCAAGGCGGCACCCTCACCGGCTTCGCGCACGGCCGCCAGACCGAGCCGATCCCAGACGGGGCCCGCGACGTCACCGCCCACGTGGCCGTCGACGCCATCGCCTGCGACTCATTCCAGCGCCAGCGAGACGCCTTGCACGCCTTGGGATTCACCGCCACCCGCCCCCCGATGGCCCTGGCCTACCGCAACCCCACCGCCTACGCGCTCGCCCTCGCCAAGACCACGGCCACCGCCCGCCTCACCGACCCCGCGGGCCTGGGCGGCCACTGGTGGCTGCGCACCGACCGGCCTTAGAAGAGCTCGTCGACGCTCTCGACAGATGGCGCCCGCATCACCCAGGCCTCAAGCATTTCAAGGTCGGTGCACGACTCGATCCGCCTGCGGTCCTCGTCACTGACGAAAACGCCCCGCATGTCGAGGAACTTCAGAATGATCCGCGCTTCGGCCTTCGCAGCGCTCTGCTGGGCAAGCTGTGATCCGAATTCGTACTGCATGGTCTGCATTATCTTCCTCCAGAAGTCCTGTGCGCAACCTGCGAGCCCGACCTCGATGAGGTCGGCCCAGACTGCGCCTTGTTCGGGTTGGACGGTGTCGAGCGCCTGAGCAAGTGGCCCGAGCGCTTTCTCGATGTCAGGGTTGAGGCGGTGGGTGAGTGCCGAAAATACCGCGAAGGCCACGTCCTCGACCGCATCCTCGACCTCTGTGACGAACGGGACGTTGTCGGGGCCGGCCACCAGCGGGCTCACCGTCACAGACGGAAACGCGGCCAGCCCGAGCCGGAAGGGACCGCGGGCCCAGCGGGCGGTCGCGGCGCTCGGCGTAGTGACCAGCAGCGTGGCAGGGAGGTCGTATCTGCTCTCCAGATAGCTGAGGTAGTACGCCCAGCTACGAATCTTCGCCGGCTCCTCACGGTTTTGGGCCTCGACCACCAGAAGGTGCGGACCGGAGGGCGTTTCCGCTCTGATAACCGTGTCAGGTCGACGCACCAGCGGCCTGATCTCGGTGAGGTCGGTGTCGACGACTTCGTATTCGACGATGTCGGGGAAGTCGACGTCGCAGACCCGTTGCACAGTGTCGGCGAACAGGTTCGGGCTCTCGCGGAATATCTGATGCAGTGCCTCATGGGGGAGTTTCACCATGAGGCGAGGTTAAGAAGGACCCCGCCCCCGATCGAGGGAATGACGCGCCGAGTCGCGTCTGCTGTACGCGACATCACTTGCGGCCGTGATCAGACCGTGGCGAGCGCGCGGGACTCCTCCCGGAACGCGGTCGGGCTCTTTCCCTTGCGGCGCTTGAACGCGTTGCTGAAACCGAACTGGTCGGCGTACCCGACCGTCCGGGCGATCTGGGCGATGGTCAGGTCGGGGTCGGCGAGCAGTTCCTCGGCGAGCTCCATGCGCCGCTCGGTGAGGTAGGCCAGGGGCGGCTCGCCCATGATCTCGTTGAAGCGCTTGGCGAGCAGGGCGCGGGAGACACCGGCGCTGGCGGCGAGGTCGGCGACGGTCCAGGGGTCGGCGGGTCGATTGTGGATGGCCTCGAGGGCCGGTCCGGCGACGGGGTCGGTGAAGCCGCGATACCAGGCGGGGGCGCGGCCGCCTTCGGCGTCGAACCAGGTGCGGAGGGTGCAGACCAGGCCCCAGTCGAAGAGCCGGTCGATGAACGCCTGGGTGCCCGGACGCCGAGAGTCCATTTCGGACGCACACACGTCGAGCCAGGAGCTGACGTCGGCCGCGTCGTCGACCACGATGACGCGCGGCAGAGCCCGTAGGAGCCGTTCGTGGCGGCGGCCGGAGGCGCGGTAGGCGCCGACGAACATCGAGGTCGCGGAGCCTTCGCCGCCGGGCGGGAGCGGGTTGTACTCGGCGCCGCAGGCTTCGAGGTCGAAGCAGGTGAGCCAGTAGTCCAGGTGCGGGCGCTCCAGCGAGGCGGGCTCGTCGGCCATCCGAAACGGCTCCTGACTGTTCACCACAACGGTCTGACCTGCGACGACGTGCGTCTCAGAACCATCAGGGAAGATCAGGGAGGCCCGGCCGCGCGCCACGGTGATCATGGTGAGCGGGGCGCGGTCGTCGAAGCGGACCACCCAGGGGGCCTTGAGAAGCGCGTCGCCGAGGATGGCGCCTTCGGCGCGGATGCCTGCGAGAAGTTCACTGAGCGGATCCATGCCGCAATGGTAGACGATGACGCATGGATCAGAGCGCCACAGCCATCGTGCGTCCACACGTTCGGCGGTGTACTGGGAGCAACCCGCCAAGGAGGCACCAATGACCGCACCGACCGCTCTCGTCGTCGTCTCGCACCACCGACCCGACTCACTCACAGTCCACATCGGAGACCAGGTCGCGGCCCGACTCAAGGCCGCCGGATACGAGATCGACCTGATCGACCTACGCGCAGAAGGCTTCGACCCGCGCATGACCGAGGCCGACCAGCCCGACTGGAACGACCGCGACAAGGTCTACTCGCCCGAAGTGCAGTCCCATATGGACCGCATCCTGGCCGCGGACGTGATCGTCCCGGTCTTCCCCGTCTACTGGAACTCGGCCCCCGCGCTGCTCAAAGGCTGGATCGACCGGGTCTGGAACTACGGTTTCGCCTACGGCCGCAGCAGACCCCGCCTGGCCGGGAAGCGGATGCTGTGGCTGGGCCTGGCCGGAGCGAACGAGGGCGACGACTTCTCGGTGTGGATGCGGGAGACGCTCGATCGCGTGCTGCGCGAAGGGATCTCGTTCTACAACGGGATCACCGACTCCGCCGTGGAGATCCTCTTCGACGCAGAAGGGGAACCCCAGTACGTGGACGCGAACGGGAACTTCACCAAGGGCGAGCCGCTCACCGGGGACCAGAGGGCCGCCCACTACGCCGAGATGGACCGCCTCGCGGCCGGGCACGTCGAGAAGTTCCTGGCGCTGTGACCGGAGGGGCTCACCATCGCGCTGCGGCCCAACCGATCCCAGCCAGCAGCGCGATGAGTCCGAAGAACACGTAGATCGCCAATTCGACCCAGTCGCTGGCCGTCAGGCTCCTCCAGAAGCCCTTCTCCGGGTCGCGCTTGCCCGGGGAAGGACCGCCGGGCGGCTCGGGTCCGCTCTGGTCAGGGGTGTGGTTCATGGTTCCAGCGTAAGCAGCGATTTCGGGCGCGCACACCGACCCAAATGCCTTTGACGCAGCGCACTCGGCCGCCCAGAATCGGCGCATGGGATTCGTTGACCTCTCCGGCGTGCGGTATGGCCTCTCGGACGGCACCACTTTGTTCTCGGACGTGTCGTTCCGTGTCGGCGACGGTGCGAAGGTCGCGCTCATCGGCGCGAACGGCACCGGCAAGACCACGCTGCTGAACATCGTCACCGGGGTGCTCACCCCCGATTCGGGGACCGTGTCGCACTCGGGCGGGCTCGGGGTGATGCGTCAGCTGGTGGGCATGCGGGAGGGCCTGCGGCCGCTGCGCGAGCTCGCGGTCGACCTCGCGCCGCCGCCGGTGCGGGCGGTCGCTGCGCGTCTGGCCAAGGCCGAGCGGCGCATCGACGAGGGCGGCGGCGAGAAGGCGCAGCTGGCGTACGCGCAGGCGCTCGCCGATTGGGGCGAGGCCGGCGGCTACGAGTTCGACGTGCTGTGCGACACCGTGGCGGTCGCGATCCTGGGCCGCCCTTGGGAAGAGGTCAAGGACCGGCCGCTGCGCACGCTCTCGGGCGGGGAGCAGAAACGGTTCGCGCTGCAACTGCTGCTTCAGGGGCGCGACGAGGTGCTGGTGCTCGACGAGCCGGACAACTTCCTCGACGTGCCCGCCAAACGCGAGCTGGAGGACGCGATCCGCACCTCCCCCAAGTCGATCCTGTTCGTCTCGCACGACAGGGAAGTGCTCGCCAACGCCGCAGAGTCCATTGTGACCCTGGAGGCGGGGACGACGTGGACGCACGGCGGCGGGTTCGCCTCCTGGCACGACGCGCGGGTGGCGCGGCACGAGCGGTTCGAGGAGCTACGCCGCCGCTGGGACGAGGAGCACCACAAGCTGCGCGAGCTGATGCTCATGTACAAGAACAAGGCCGCGTTCAACTCCGACATGGCCTCGCGCTACCGGGCCGCGCAGACGCGGCTGCGCAAGTTCGAGGAGGCCGGGCCGCCGCCCGCCCCGCCCAGGGAGCAGGACATCCGCGTCAAGCTCGCGGGCGGGCGCACCGGCAAGCGGGCCGTGATCTGCGAGCAACTCGAACTGGAGGACTTGACCTTCCCGTTCGATCTCGAAGTCTGGTACGGCGACCGGGTGGCCGTGCTCGGCGCGAACGGCACCGGCAAGAGCCACTTCCTGCGCCTGCTCGCCCAGGGCGGCACCGACCCCGAGCACCCCGTAGCGGCCGGACGCAAACTCGACGCGGTGCGGCACAGCGGGATCGCACGCCTGGGCGCGCGCGTCGAGCCCGGACACTTCTCGCAGACGCACGAGCATCCGGAATTCGACGGGCGCACGCTGCGCGAGATCCTTTGGGAGGGCGACGAGTCCCGGCCCTCGCTCGACCGGTCGGCGGCCATGAGCGCACTGAACCGCTACGAACTCACAGGACAGTCCGAACAGGACTTCAAGACGCTCTCGGGCGGCCAGCAGGCCCGCTTCATGGTGCTCGTCCTGGAGCTGTCGGGCGCGACCTGCCTGCTCTTGGACGAGCCGACCGACAACCTCGACCTGGCCAGCGCCGAAGCGCTCGAACAGGGCCTGGCGGCCTTCGAGGGCACCGTCCTGGCGGTCACGCACGACCGCTGGTTCACGCGCGGCTTCGACCGGTTCGTGGTCTTCGGCGGCGACGGCGAGGTCACCGAGTCGGACGAACCGGTCTGGGACGTGCGTTAGGCGGTGTTGACGAACTCGCGGCGAGTCGGTATCGGAGTCCATTCGTTCGCTCGTGAGGCGGAAGGCCTTTCGAATACCGGTGTTGTATTCGGGAGGCCGACAACGAAGCGAGCGGGCGAATGGGCCCGATAGCGGCCGGCGGGGGTTCGTCAACACCGCCTAAACGAGGTCGAGGAGTTCCTCGAGGTACTGGGCGACGCCGTCGTCGTTGTTGCCCGCGGGGGCGATCTCGGTGGCGGCGGTCTGGACCCACGGGTGCCCGTTGGGCATCGCGACCGAGTGCCCGGCGGCGCGGATCATCGACAGGTCGTTGGTGGCGTCGCCGAACACGAGCACGTCGGACCAGTCGATGCCGAACTTGTCGAGCACGACCTGGATCCCGGCGGCCTTGGTGACCCCCACGGGGCACACTTCGAGCATCCCGACGCCCGATTCGGTGACGGTGACGAGGTCCTCGTCCACCACGTCCTGGGCGGCCACGAGCAGCTCGGGGCCGGTGTGGTGGTCGGACACGAAGTAGCCCTTGACCATCGGACCGGTGAACGCGACCTCGCGGGGCGCGGCCTCCAATGTGACTGCGGGCCAGGGCCAGTCGGGCATCGGGTCGCCGGTGATGTTCCGCGCCGGGTCGGCCGGTTCGGCGAGCGCGCGCAGCGGACCCACTTCGGCCTCAACGAGGTTGAGCGCCCGCAGGAGCACCTCACCGTCCACTGAGCGGTCGGCGAGTTCGACCACGGTGTCGTCGTAGCGGCATTCGTACACGAACGCGCCCTGGCCGAGGACGAGGAAGTCCGCCGAGGGGATGTCGTTGCGGCACAAGTCGAGCAGGCGCGGGCCGCGGCCGGTGGCGCCGACGAGGATGACCCCGGCGGCGGCGAGGCGCTTGAGCGCGGCCATCGTGCGCGGGGACACCGATTCGTCGGAGCGGACCACGGTGCCGTCGAGATCGGTGGCGACGAGCCTGGGGGCCTTGGTCAGTTGGATCATTCGTCCTCCTCGATAGTCCGCCGCCGCACCGTGTACCGATGGGGCCCTTGTGGTCTCAGAACCAGCGTGCCAGTACCTTTGCCACGCCGTCCTCCCACACCGAGGGCGCCACCTCGTCCGCGGCGGCCCGGACCTCGGGAGCCGCCTGGCCCATCGCGACCGAATGACCGGCCCACGCGAACATGGTCAGGTCATTGTGGGCGTCGCCGAAGACGACGGTGTCGGCCGATGATACGCCGTAGTACTCGGCGATGCGGGCGATGCCGGTGGCCTTGCTGACCCCGGGCGGGCCGATGTCGACCCAGCCGTTGTAGCCGACCTCGACGTGGTACGCCGCCGGGTCGAGCGCGGCCCGCTCGGCCAGGCGCAGCGCGTGCGGGCAGCGGTCGGCGCTGCCGTAGCGGTTGTCCGAGTCCACCCGGGCCACGATCCGCACCGCGGGCCGGTCGTAGATCTCGTCGATTTCGAGCACGCCGCCCCACTTCGCGTGAAGGTCGCGCTTGAAGTTCGCGGTGTGCCACCATCCGTCGAGCCCGCGGGCCACCGCGAACTGCACGTCCGGCTCGGCCGCGAGGAACGCCTCGACGGCGGGCCGGGTCGCGACCGCGGCCTCGTGGGTGATCTCGCCGCTGGCCAGGTCGAACTCGTCGGCGCCGTGGTTGGAGGACGCGAAGCCGTCGTCGAGGCCCAGTTCACGGGCGGTGCGCACCGCGCCCCACATGGCTCTCCCGGTGACCACGGCGACCGGCACGCCCGCGTCGCGCACGGCGCGGATCGCGTCGATCACCGCCTTGGACGGGGTCGTGGCCTGCTGGTCGTGGTAGTCGACGA
Organism: Glycomyces sp. NPDC046736; assembly: GCF_040645615.1. NCBI lineage: Bacteria > Bacillati > Actinomycetota > Actinomycetes > Glycomycetales > Glycomycetaceae > Glycomyces > Glycomyces sp. NPDC046736. The sequence goes on from NZ_JBEYYO010000016.1 coordinate 42,941, forward strand.
CGGTGCCGTCGAGGTCTACGGCGACGAGCTTCGGGGGCGTCTGGCGGAGCGAGGGGGCGATGTCGGGCACACCCCAACCGTAGCGCCGCCGAGGTGAACGGCAGGGGACCGAGCGGCTGAACTCACGCCGCCGCCCGAATGACGAGCTGCAATCACACCAAACCCACCCAACGGGGCCGGGCACGGCATTACGGTTCGTCCATGGGCGAGATCACGATCGAACGCGTCTACGACTACCGCAAGGACCCCGAGCGGTCCGGGGCGGTGTTCCTGGTCGACCGGCTCTGGCCCCGCGGGGTCAGCAAGGAGGACCTCGACGGGGTCACCTGGGCGCAGGACGCGGCGCCGTCACCGAACCTGCGCATCTGGTTCGGCCACCAGGCCGACCGGTTCGAGGAGTTCACAGGCCGCTACAAAAGCGAGCTCGACGGACACCCCGAACGCGCCGAACCCATCCTGGAGGAGGCCCGAAAAGGCCCGGTAACCCTCCTCTACGCCGCCAAGGACACCGAGGTCAACCACGCACTGGTCCTCAAAGCCTGGCTCGAAGAACACGAAGGCGACTAAGAAAAGCGGCCCCGAGGCACGGCCGGAACAACTGTGTTCGAACCGGCCTTGTCGGACCCCTGTGTCAGGGTAATGACCGGGGGCCCACCGGAACCGCTCTCGTGGTCGCCGCGCGCCCGAAAACCGGCGCACACCGCTGTTCGAACAGGGCACTGTCGGACCCATCTGTCAGGGTATTTCCCGGGGGCCCAGCGAAACGCCTCCATAAGAACTGCGCTGCGCCCAAAAACCGGCCCCGGGCCCTGTTCGAAACGGCATTGTCGTACCCACCTGTCAGGGTATTGACCGGGGGCCCACGCGAACGCCTCCATAAGAACTGCCGCGCGCCCTGAAACGGCCCGACAGACCGCTGCGGCCCGCCGATCCGAGGATCGGCGGGCCGCAGCCATTCGTCTACTTCTTCGGTTCGATGACGTCCTTGCCCAGGTACGGCTGGAGCGCCTTCGGCACCGCGAGCGACCCGTCCGGGCGCTGGTGGTTCTCCAGGATCGCCACGAGCCAGCGCGTGGTCGTCAACGTCCCGTTGAGGGTCGCCGCGACCGCGTTGCGGCCCTGCTCGTCGCGGTACTTCACGTTCAGGCGCCGTGCCTGGAAGGTGGTGCAGTTCGAAGTCGAGGTCAGCTCGCGGTAGCGACCTTGGGTGGGCACCCAGGCCTCGCAGTCGAACTTGCGGGCCGCCGAGGTGCCGAGGTCGCCCGCGGCCACGTCGATCACCCGGTAGGGCAGCTCCATCTTCTGCAGCATCTGCTCCTCATAGGACAGCAGCTTCTCGTGCTCGGCCGCGGCGTCCTCGGGCCGGCAGAACGAGAACATCTCGACCTTGTCGAACTGGTGGACGCGGATGATGCCCTTGGTGTCCTTGCCGTACGAGCCGGCCTCGCGGCGGAAGCACGAGGACCAGCCCGCGTACCGGCGCGGCGCCTCGAGCTCGCCGAGGTTCTCCCCCGCGTGGTAGGCCGCGAGCGGCACCTCGGAGGTGCCCACGAGGTAGAGGTCGTCGCGTTCAAGGTAGTAGATCTCGTCGGCGTGCTCTCCGAGGAAACCGGTGCCCTCCATGGCGTCCGGGCGCACCAGCACCGGCGGGATCATCGGCGTGAAGCCGGTCTCGACGGCCTGCTGGATGGCGAGGTTGAGCATCGCGAGCTGGAGCATCGCGCCGTCGCCGGTCAGGTAGTAGAAGCGCGCGCCGGAGGTCTTCGCGCCGCGCTCGGTGTCGAGGAGGCCGAGGCTGGTGCCGATCTCCAGGTGGTCGCGGGCCTCGGGGATGTCGGGGATCTCGCCGACCTCGCGGAGGACGATGTAGTCGTCCTCGCCGCCGGCCGGGGCGGCCTCGGCGACCAGGTTCGGGATGGCCCTGCCCGCGGCGTCGAAGGCCGCGGCCGATTCGGTGACGCGCGCTTCGGCGGCCTTGACCTCGTCGGAGAGGGTCTTGGTGCGTTCGAGCAGGGCGCGCTTCTCATCGGGCTCGGCGCCGGCGATCTTCTTGCCGAGGCCTTTCTGCTCGGCGCGCAGGGACTCGAAGGACTGGAGGGCACTGCGGTGGTCGGCGTCGGCGGAGAGGAGGGCGTCGACGGCATCGGCGGACGCGCCCCTCTTGCGCTGGCTGTCGCGGTAGGCGTCCGGGTTCTCTCGCAGTGCACGCAGATCGATCACGCCCACCAGATTACCGGCCGGGCCGCGGCGGGGCCGAGCGCATATTGTGGGCGTGTGGCGGTGGAGATGGACCAGGCGGACTTCGAGGCGGCCGTGTCGGACGCGCTCGACTCGGTTCCGGCCGAGCTGATGGCGATGCTCGACAATGTGGTGATCCTCGTGGAGGAGGAGCCGGACGGCCCGGAGAAGGAGCTGCTCGGGCTGTATCAGGGGACGGCGCTGACCGATCGCGGTTGGGAGTACGGCGGGGTCCTGCCGGACACGATCACGATCTATCGCGGGCCGACGCTGCGCATGTGCGCGACGCCCGAGGAGGTGGTCGAGGAGGTCGCGGTGACGGTGGTGCACGAGATCGCCCACCACTTCGGCATCGAGGAAGCCCGGCTGCACCAGCTCGGGTGGGGTTGAGCGGCCGGTTTTCGGGCGCGGGGCGGCCACGGGAGCAGGTTCGCTGGGCCCCCGGGAAATACCCTGACAGATGGGTCCGACAGTGCCCTGTTCGAACAGCGGTGTGCGCCGGTTTTCGGGCGCGCGGCGACCACGAGAGCGGTCCCGGTGGGCCCCCGGGAAATACCCTGACACGGGGGTCCGACATTCCCTGTGCATCCGCGAGGAGGATCGAGCCATCGTTGTGCAAATACGAGGTTGATTCGGTAGTGAGGCTCGCAGATTCGAGATTAGGATCAGATGGTGACGACGTTTCGTATCGGGGAGGCCGCCGAGTTGCTCGGGGTTTCCGCTGACACGCTTCGGCGGTGGATCGACGGCGGCAGGTTGGCCGCCGAGCGCGATGAGCATGGGCACCGGGTGATCACCGGGGCCGATCTCGCCGCGTTCGCGCGGGACCGGGCCGCCGCTCCCGATTCGGGGGCCGGCTCCTCGTCGGCGCGCAACCGGCTGCGGGGCATCGTCACCGCGATCGTCAAGGACCAGGTGATGGCCCAGGTCGACGTCCAGGTCGGGCCGTTCAGGGTCGTGTCCCTGATGAGCCGTGAGGCCGTGGACGAGCTCGGGCTCGAAGTCGGTTCCCTGGCGACCGCGGTCGTCAAGTCCACCAACGTCGTGGTCGAACGCCCCGACCGCTGACCGCCCCGACCGGAGCGACGCCCGACACCGCCGTCCGGGCGCGCCCTCGAATCATTGGAGTCGCCATGCGCGCCAAGGCCTTCCTGACCGCCGCCGCGGTCCTCGCCCTCGCACCCCTCGCCGCCTGCGGCGACGGCGGGGACGACACGTCCAGCGGCGAAGCGCCCACCACCCTGACCGTGTTCGCCGCCGCCTCGCTCACCGAGGCCTTCACCGAGATCGGCGAGCAGTTCGAGGCCGAGCACGACGGCGTGACCGTCGAGTTCAACTTCGCCGCCTCCTCCGACCTCGCCGCCCAGATCACCGAAGGCGCGCCCGCCGACGTGTTCGCCTCCGCCGACGAGAAGAACATGGACAAGGTCGTCGAAGCCGGCGCCGCCGAGGACCCGCAGACGTTCGCGCTCAACCAGCTCGTGATCGCCGTCCCCGAGGGCAACCCCGACGGCGTCACCGGCCTGGCCGATCTCGCCGGGCTCGACTTCGCCGCCTGCGCCCCCGAGGTCCCCTGCGGCACCGCCGCCCAGACCTCCATCGACACCGCCGCGCTCGACCTCACCCCCGTCACCTACGAGGCCGACGTCAAGTCCACCCTCCAGAAGCTCGTCCTCGGCGAGGTCGACGCCGCGCTCGTCTACCGCACCGACGCGATCGCCGCCGAAGGCGACGTGGACGCCGTCGAGTACCCCGAGTCCTCCTCGGCCCAGAACACCTACCCGATCACCGCCCTCGCCGAGGCCCCGAACTCAGACCTCGCCATCGAGTTCGCGAAGTTCGTGCTCGGCGACCAAGCCCAGGCCGTGCTCGAAGCCGCCGGATTCCAAGACCCGCAGGCGCAGTAGACGATGATGGACGCCATGCCCGCCAAACGGACCCGTCAGCGCCGCCGCATCCCGGTCGCACTGCTCGTGCCCGCCATGGCGGGCCTGGCGTTCCTCATCCTCCCGCTCGCAGGGCTCCTCATCCGCACCCCGTGGGCCCAACTCCCCTCCCGCCTCGCCGAACCGGCGATGCTCGAAGCCCTGCGCCTGTCCCTGGTCACCTCCACCGCCGCCACCGCGCTCTCGCTCGTGTTCGGCGTCCCCATCGCCTGGCTCCTCGCCCGCGGCGACTTCCCCGGCCGCAGCCTCATCCGTGCCCTGGTCACCGTCCCGCTCGTCCTCCCGCCCGTCGTCGGCGGCGTGGCGCTGCTGCTCGTCTTCGGCCGAGGCGGCCTGGTCGGCGCCTGGCTCCACGAGCGCTTCGACATCACCATCCCCTTCACCACCACCGCCGTGGTACTGGCGATGACGTTCGTGTCCATGCCCTTCCTCATCGTCTCCGTCGAAGGGTCCCTGCGCGGCGCCGACGCGAGGTTCGAAGAGGCCGCCGCGACCCTCGGAGCCGGACGCTGGACCGTGTTCACCCACGTCACGCTCCCGATGATCGCCCCAGGGGTGCTCGCCGGAGCGGTCCTGTGCTGGGCCCGCGCGCTCGGCGAGTTCGGCGCCACGATCACGTTCGCCGGCAACTTCCCCGGCCGCACCCAGACCATGCCGCTGGCGGTCTACCTCGCGCTCCAAACCGATCTGGAGGCCGCGATCGTCCTCAGCCTCATCCTTCTCGCCGTGTCGGTGATCGTCCTCGCGTCCCTGCGCGACCGCTGGACGGCCGCGCCGTGACCGCCGGACTCGACGCGCACCTCGTGGTCGACCGCGGCGCCTTCCGCCTCGACCTGCGCCTGAACGTGGCCCCCGGCGAGACCGTGGCCCTCCTGGGCCCCAACGGCGCCGGGAAGACCACCGGCCTGCGGGCCCTCGCCGGGCTCGAAGCGCTCACCGCAGGCCACGTGTCCCTCGACGGCCGCCCCCTCGACCGCGTCCCACCCGAAAGGCGCCGCATCGGCGTCGTGTTCCAGGACTATCTCCTGTTCCCGCACCTCAACGCGGTCGACAACGTCGCGTTCGGGCCGAGGCGCCAAGGCCGCTCCCGCCACGAGGCCCGCACGATCGCAACCAACTGGCTCGAACGGGTCGGCCTGGGCGACTTCACCAAAAGGCGTCCCAGCCAGCTCTCCGGCGGCCAGGCCCAGCGCGTGGCACTCGCCCGGGCGCTCGCCACCGACCCCGCGCTGCTCCTGTTGGACGAGCCGCTCGCGGCCCTGGACGCGCGCACCCGCCTCGACACCCGCGCCGAACTCCACCGCCACCTCGCCGGACACCCCGGGGCCGTCGTCCTGGTGACCCACGACCCGGTGGACGCCCTGATGCTCGCCGACCGGCTCGTCGTGGTCGAAGACGGTGCGGCCGTGCAAGAAGGCGACGGCGAATCGGTGACCGCCCGGCCCCGCACCGACTACATCGCGCGTCTGGTGGGCCTGAACCTCTACCGCGGCAACGCGTCCGGCACCACGCTGCGCCTGCCCTCGGGGACGACGCTGGAGACCGGCGAGGCGCTCCGGGGCGAGGCCTTCGCCGCGTTCGCGCCCAGCGCGGTCGCCCTCTACCGCGAGCGCCCGGACGGGAGCCCGCGCAACACCTGGCGCGCGACGGTCTCGGGCGTCCACCGCCACGGCGACCACCTGCGCGTCCAGCTCGACGGCTCCCTCAGGGCCGCCGCCGACGTGACCCCGGCCGGCGCGGCCCGCCTCGGTCTCGAACCGGGGCAACAGGTCTGGGCAGCAGTGAAGGCCACGGAGATCCGGGCTTATCCGGCGTTACTCCGTGGCCTTCGTGACCTTGTGGCGCTTTCGACCTGGCGGCCCTGGGCCACTCGGTCCTGATGTCGTTCTACTCTCCACCGCGATCCTATACGATATATCCTATAGGATATACGGTTCGGCGCCGGGGTGCCTCAGGCGGCGGTGACCAGCGCGGCGCCGGTCGGGGAGGCGGACTGGACCTCTTCGGCCCGGGCGGCCTTGCGGATGACCGGGAGGCAGGCGATGACGATCGCGATGGAGACGAGGCCGATCACGATGAACGCGGCCTGGATCGGCATGACCGTGGACATCGCGCCGCCGAGGAGGAAGCCGATGAGCTGGGCGGCGTTGACGCGGCCGTTGACGGCGGCGTTGGCGCGGCCCCGGAAGGCCTCGGGGACTCGGCGGGCGACCGCCATGCCCATCGCGGCGTTCTCACCTGCGTTGAAGATCCCGCCAATGAAGTTGAGCGGCACCAGCAGCAACGCGGAGAACAGCGGCAGGCCCTGGAGGACGCAGACCAGGCCGACCCCGGCCAGGCAGGCCATGAGGAGCCAGGCGAGCTGCACGTCGCGGACCAGGCGGCGGATCGCGGCGGCCGCGATCCAGGCACCGGCGACCATACCGACGATCCAGCAGGCCTTGACCAGGCCGTAGACCCCTTCGCTGGCCCCGTGGACGTCGAGCACCAGGAAGACGCTGAGCACGTTCACCGCGCACATCGCGGCGATCACGGCGCTGAGGCCGAGGACCATCGAGCCGAGGAGCTTGTCGCCGCTGAGCTTCCAGGTCTCAGCCCGGGTCGCACCGGGAAGGGGGCGCTCGCGGCGGACGCCGCCGCGGCGGGTGCGGATGTCGCAGCACAGGAGGACGCGAAGGACGGCGCAGGTGGCGGCGATGGCGAGCGCGGCTCCCGCGCCGTGGGCGCCGATGACGAATCCGGCGACGGCCGGGCCGGTGGCGAGGCCGACGAGGGTACCGGTCTGGACCAGGGCCATCGCCCGCGGCAGATCCTCGCGCTTGGCCATGACCGGGACGAGTGCGCTCACCACCGGTTGGAGGATCGCGGTGCCGCAGGCGTTGAGGACGACCAGCGCGAAGAGCGCGTAGAGGTTGTCGGTGTAGGCCATGGCGATGATCGCGGCGGCCTGGAGGAGGCCGGAGCCCGCCATGAGGGCGCGGCTGTCGAAGCGGTCGGCCATGCGTCCGGTGAGAGGCGCGAGGACGACGAGCGGGAGGGTGGCGAAGATGATGAGGGCGGCGATGACGAGGCCGCCGTGGCCTTCGCCCTGGAGGCGGAGGGTGAGGGCGAAGTCGGCGGTGAACATGGCGGTTCCGGCGAGGAACGCGCAGATGGCGGCGGTGTGGACGTCGGACCAGCGGGTCCCGTCAGCGAAGGATGTGAAAGACATATTTCGAAGATAGTCCTTCACAACGGATTGCGAAAGAGGTTTTTCAGATTTTTTTGAAGTAGTTCTTTCATGACTTTGTGCAACCGCCCGGATTTGCGGCGGTGACGGCCTCAGATCCTGGGGAAGAGCCGGTACATCGAGTGGTAGACGATCGCGTCGCTCGGCGCGTCCCGCCCGTCGGCGATCCGCTTCCGGGTGATCTCGGCGTACTCCTCTTCGAGCTCGATGAAGCGGCGTCCGAACTCCATGGCCTCCTCCGGGGTCAACCGAAGCTTGCCGTGCTGCACCAGCGTCGCCTCCCGCACCCGCGGCTCCAGGTCGAACCGGTGGTCGAGGAAGCGTGAGAAGTTCCGCTCCTCCCTCTCCCTGAACGCCTCGCTCATGGTGCGCTCGATGACCTTGTCGCTCTCGGAGGCGTCGTCCTCGGCCGTGATGGAGAAGCTGTGCAGGGCGAGTCGCCACACCCGCTCCCGTGCGTCCCCCCGGCTCGGGGCCTCCTCGATGAAGCCCGCTTTCGCAAGGGTCCGCAGGTGGTAGCTCATCGCGCTCGGGGTCATGTCCGCGACCTCGGCGATCTCGGTGGCCGTGGCCCCGTCGAAACCCTGCACCCGCCGCATGCCGAGGAAGTCGAAGACCGCCATCCGCGCGGGGTGCGCGAGCGCCTTCATCCGCTCGGGGTCGGAGATCTTGGTGCGATTCGGGTCGTCCGGCAACAGCGTCCTCGGCGGCTCGGGCGCCACCGGGGCCACCGGCGGGACCGGCGGCACGGGGGGCTCGGGATGCGAAGCAGATGTTTCAGACATGACTCAAGTCAACCACGCCGCACGTCCGGCGTCTCCTCCCCGCCCGATCAGCTCCCCGAGGAGCTCGACGCGGCCGCCGCCGCGGCCGCGGTGACCGCAGCCATGACCGCCGCCTGGGCGGCTTGGATCGCCCCGCGGGTGGCCTCGCTCGCCCACGAGCCCTCGCTGAAGTTCTTGAGGACCTTCCGCACCTGCGACTTCTGGCGGTCGGGAAAGACGACGCGTTCCATGTTGAGGGCGTACACGATCGACCCGAGCGCCGCGGTGCGCGCGTCAGGGGCCCGGCCGAGGTCCACGGCCGACGCGAGGCGGAACCGGGCGTCGGTCTTGGCTCCGGCGGCGCCCGGAATGTAGCGGCGCAGCGGGAACAACCCGAGCACCCGGTCGTGCTGGACGCGCATAAGCCCACGCGCGGCGAGGTCGTCGAGGGCCCGCCGCTTGACGCCGCGGGCGAGGCGCTGGACCACCGCTTTGGGCTTGCGGGGCTTGTCGGCCGCCAGAGCGGCGAGGGCCGCGTCGGGAACGGCCTGGCCGATCGGAGCCCGGTCGTCCACGCTGATCTTGCCGTCGGTGAGGGAGACGCGTTCGGCGAGCACGAGTTCGAGAAGCGCGGCCCCGGCGATGCCGAATTCGAGGTGCCCGACCCGGGAGCGGCCGGTGGCGTCGTCGTAGGCGAGGAGGACGATGTCGTCGACGAGGGAGACCATGCCCACAGCCTAGAGGCTCAGCTCGCGGTGCCCCGTTCGCGCAGCACTTGGAGCCATGCGGCGGCGTCGGCGAAGTCGGCGTCGGTCAGGCCCTCGGGCGGCGGCACCGGCCGGTCGGCGTGATCCCTGGGGTAGGACCCGAGGTAACGCACGTCGGCGCAGATGCGGCGCAGGCCCTTGAGCGCCTCGCCCATGCGCGTGTCGGCGAGGTGGCCGGTGCAGTCGAGGAAGAACGCGTACCGGCCCAGGGCCTCACCGGTGGGACGCGACTCGATGCGAGTGAGGTTGATCCCGCGCGTCGCGAACTCGGTGAGCACCGCCAGCAGCGCGCCCACCCGGTCGTGGTCGATGTAGACCGCGAGCGAGGTGAGGTCGTTTCCGGTCGGCTCGGGCGGCGCGGCCGGGCGCCTGACGTGCACGAAGCGGGTCTCGGCCCGGGAGTTGTCACCGATGTCGAAGGCCTGCACGGTGAGCCCTGCGGCCTCGGCGGTGAACGGGGCGCACACGCACGCGTCGAACTCGCCCTCGACCACCCGCTGCGCGGCCTGCGCGGTCGACAGCGCCTGGTGGACGGCGGCCCTCGGCAGCTCCCGGCGCAGGAAGGCGCGGGTCTGCGCGAGCGCGTGCGGATGCGAGGCCACGGTGGCGATGTCGGCCGGGGCCTTCGCCGAGGCGAGCACGAACGTGACCGGCAGGACCGCCTCACCTGCGATGACGAGCGGATCGCCTCCCACGAGCTCGTCCACGGTGACGGTGACGGTGCCCTCCTGGGAGTTCTCCAGCGGCACGAAGCCCGCGTCGACCTCGCCGCGGCGCACGGCCTCCAGGATCTCGGGGACCGAGGCCAGCGGCGTGGCCTGCGCGCCCTTGGCCGCGGGCAGTCGGCGCAGCGCGGCCTCGGTGAACGTGCCGCGCGGTCCCAGATAGGCGAACTCCATGCGCCAACGCTAGCAAGGACGCCCGCGCACCGGCCGCGAGCAGCGCCGCGACCCCGAGGACGCTTGGAGGCATGAGACCGCGGTCTCAAAGGCGACCCACCCGGGAAGGGGTTCGCGCTGTCGCGTATGCTTGTCGAGCCCGAGCGGAATTCCGCGGTGGTAAGCCGGTGAAATGGGAATGCGACATCGCTTGTCGCGTGCCAGGATCATCGAGCGCCCCCATCGTCTAGGGGCCTAGGACGCCGCCCTTTCAAGGCGGTAACACGGGTTCGAATCCCGTTGGGGGTACGACCCAGACGCGGCACCGGTCACACGGTGAGCGCCTGGTATAAATGAAGAGGTCTTACGGCCTTGAAGAACTCGCAAGAGTTCGACCAAGGTCCCGTAGAGCAGCTAGGAGTGCTCGCCACCCTGTCAAGGTGGAGGTCGCGGGTTCAAATCCCGTCGGGACCGCAGTAAAACCCCAGCTACGGCTGGGGTTTTTGCTTTCCCCACAACACCACTCGCCCGGCCTCGACCCCGCTTCGACGCTGGACCTGGCCGTCAAGACCAGACAGTACTCGCCAGCCCCCGCCAGCACACTGTTATCTCAGTCACTCGAATGGCGTCGCAGTCAAGAGCGCTCCGACCCCTGGGGCCAGATGATCTTCACCGGGACTTCGCGAGTTCGAGCCATCGCGACCGCGTCCGCAGTGCCTCCAGTCTTCGAGGACGCTTGGCCGTCCCAGACCGCGTAGAGCACGTCGACACTTTCGATCATGAAGGTGTTCGCCTCCGCGTAGACCTGCATAGAGGATGCATCGGCGATGTACCGCGTCTCATGAGCTTGCGCGACAAGAGCATCGAAGGTCGGCAGATGGGCCTGACTGACTCGGGTGTCGCGATAGTCGGGGGCGGGGAGCAGGGCTTCGAGCCGCCCTCCCGAGTCGAGGACGGCTTGAGCGAAAATCGCGTCGGCACCCTCCGCCAGGCACGACACCCCGACCAACTCGCTCGGCTCGATCCCGGCCAGTGCGCTTTTCAGCGCCGCCCGCACCAAGTCGACGGTCGCAGGCGTCAAGTTCATATGTCCGGTGATCCCGATCCGCACGGAGCGCTCCTATCGTGACGACAACAAGGCTTGAAGCTCGGCAACCTCCGACTCAATCTTGTTGCGGTGCAAAGTAGTCGACCAACATCTCGCCGACCCAAGAAGGCTGAGCGGTTTCGCTGCGCGGCCCCATCTCCTGGAACCAAGGCTTGATGTCGAGGACCGGTGTGCCGTCCACGGCGTCGAGGTCTTCGACATGGAGGTCGAGTCCGTCGACCTTGAGGAGCTTGCAGCGGCTCACACCGAGCCAGTTGACCCGCCGCATGTTGCGGTGGCCGAACACGCCGACCTTGGGCCATTCGGGGTTGTCGCGTGCGGCTCGCGCGCCGAAGTGCAGGTCGGCGGGGTCGGTCAGGTGGAAGTAGAACACGACCTCAAGGTGGGAGAACTCGTCCAGCCCCCGAGTCGACTCCTCATCGAAGCGCGGATCGTCGATGCGGATGATCGACTTCGTGCCGCCCCAGTAATCGTCGGTGGGTTTCTCACGCCCACCGATGACGTGTGCGACCGGTCGGACGGTGAATTCCTCTGCCATGCTGCTCCTCGGGTTCGTCACTGCGAGTCTGAGAGTAGGTCGTTGGCACGCAAGCGAAGTTCCGCGACCTGGTCGCCGCCCGCTCCTTGGAAGGAATCGAGTACTTCGACCATGTTGCCGATGACCTTCCGCGTTCGGCCAGACCGGACGCCGTTCATGGCGTCGAGCGCCTGCGACCAGGTATCGCTGGCGGTCTCAAGGTCGCCGTTGCGGGCTTGAACTTCGGCGAGGTACCCGAGCGTGACGGCGTGGGTGCGCGTGAAAGTCTGCGCCTTGCGAGCCTCGACGCTCCGTTCGAACTCGCGAATCGCCCCGTCATAGTCGTTCATGTCCCGTAGCGCGGAGGCGGTCTCGTGCGCGAGCGCCGCCTCCCCGAAGAAGAAAACCCGGTCAGGTTCGGCATCGCCCGCTGAAGCTGACGCGAGATCGTCCTCAGCTTGAAGCAGGGCGCGTGACGCGGCCTGATGGTCATTGGCGGACACGAGCGCGCGGGCGTGAACGACGCCCATCAACGCGCGTTCCTTTGGCCCGGCCGCTAGATAGGAAGCGCCCTCGACTGAAGTCGAGGAGAACCGCAGCGCCTGCGAGACGTGGCCGAGGTCGTTGGCTTGGTGAGCCATTGCGCGGAGCACGTGTCCGACGAGTGCCGAGTCATCGGCTTCCGTCGCGAGTTCAACAGCTAGCGCGAAGGCGCGACGGGCTTCCTCGTGTCGGTCGTCATCGAAGGACATCCAGCCGACGAGATACGCGGCTTCGCCTGCGGCAGAGAAAAGCTGCCGTCGGACGGCATCACTGCGAAACCGTCCCGTCAAGGAGTCGAGGACGTCGGTCATCAGGTACTGCGTCAGGGCATTCCGTGCGTGCCCGCCACCATGTCGCTGGTCAGCACGAGAGAACAGCGCGGTCATGTCCCGCACCGCCGCGACATCACCGGTTCCGATGGCTCTCGGCCCGCCGATAAGACCCGTTGCGCTCGCGGCCACCGATGACGACGCCACCATCAGGAAGCTTCTTCGTTCCACCTCTGAACCCTCTACCTGCCGTATGGACCGCAACAGGTTCGGGCCGAAAGCCCCTGCGTCCTCACTCGCTCTCGCGAGATCGGCCAGTTCGGTCGTGCTTCCAAGGGCCTCGTCACACCGCTGCGCGACCTCGACGGTACCTGGGTGCTCACCGTTCTCTATCCGCCACAGATAGGTGTGGTCGAAGGATGTTCGCCGAGCTAGAGCGCGAAGCGACACCTTCCGGGCCGCTCGCAACTCCTTCAAACGCCACCCGAATTCCATGCCACCTCCTCGCGCCATGCAACAGCATGCAACGGCGGACTTCTAGCTTCCGGCACTCACGTGAGCCACGATACAAGCATGCAGAAAGGAGACCGTGAATGACCAGCATGTCAGCCTCCAGAGTGGCCCGGCCGGCTCCCCACAGCGACCTCGGTTCGTTCAACGACGGCCACACCGACTTCGCGGTCACCATGCCCGGTGAAGAAACGCTTCACGTCTACTGCGGCGGTGTTCTCGCACTCGTATTGCGGGGAGTCCGAACCAGCGTCGTCCCGTATGCCGTGTCATGGTCCGACCCCTGGCGGACATACGACGTGACATGGCGGCGTCGCTTCGTATTCGAGACGCTGATGGTCTTCCTTCGCCACGAAGCGAACCACACCGCGAGAAAGTTGGTGCCCATTCAATGAGCGACGCTTCAAAGCCCAGCCACAATCTCGGCGTCATCGGCCCCGGTGAACTTCTCCAGTTCATCGTCTTCGGCGACGACCCGAACGACCCGGACACCGTCGAAACCTGGTGCGGCGATTCAGTGAAGCTTTTGCGGATCAGCGGCCTGCGGGACCGCCGGTTCAGCTTCGGCGACTATCAAGCGGAGTGGCCTGACTGGATTGAGCCCGGCAACGGGTTCGCCCGTGTTCTCCTCTCTCACACGATTCATCGTGTGCAGCAGATCCGGCAAGCTGAGGTTCGTGATGTCGCCCGAACCTGACCCTGACCGTTGCGAAGCAGCAGGCTCGAAGCGCACCTCAGAACGGATCGGCGGTCCGCCAGCGCACGCCACCGAGTTCGAGAAAGCGCTCTGGCAGGTCCGCCACAAGTCCAACGGCGAGCTCCGTGATGAGTTCCGTGACAAGTGAGATCCCCTATCCGACAATCAAGGAGGCAACGATGGACCGCACACCGTGGGGACTTTCCCAGCTCTCGCCGTATGGCACCCCTGAGATGGTGGAAGGGGAACCGGTTCGGGTGGACCCGGTGACGCAGACAGCCGTCTGGTACGACATGGACGGCGGGCTTCTTCCCACGCTCAAACACCGGCCGACGGTGAAGCACAAGCAGACGAGCACTTCCCGTTCGACCGACGGGAGTCGCCCTGGCGACACCTCCAGTGACACCGACACGGATTCCTCGTATGACTAGCTCGGTCTTGGTGGTGACCACGCTCGGTGATACGACCGCGGATTCGGTGATCGAGCAGTTGGGCGCGGCAGGAATGCGCGTGGCCCGATTCGATCTGGCCGACTTTCCCGATCACGTCGATTTTCAGATCGCCGAGACCGGACTCGGGAGCCTGGCGACTCCCACTCGCACGGTGTACTTCAACGACGTGCGGTCCGTGTACTGGAGACGACCAACCCCGGTCGTCTCAGGCCATCCCGACGCGCAAGTGGCGGCGTTCGGTGAGCGCGAGGCGCGTGCCGGGTTCGTCGCTGCGCTGAAGGCGTTGCCGTGTCTCCACGTCAATCACCCGGACTTCGTTCGCCGGGCGGAGAACAAGCTGCTCCAGCTTCAACGCGCCCGACACCTCGGTTTCCGCGTCCCTGCCACGACGGTCACCAACCGTCCCGACCATGCGCGGGCATTCGCCCGTTCGCATGGCTCGGTGGTGTACAAGTCGCTGCGTCCGCCAGAAATCGACCGCGACGGCCAACCGCTCGCGATCTGGACGGGTGCGATCGAGCCCGAGGAGATCACCGACGAAGTTTCCTTGACCGCGCATCAGTTCCAAGCCAAGGTGGACAAGGTCGCCGACATCCGACTCACCGTCGTCGGCGAGGAGCTGTTCGCCGTCCGGATCGACAGCGGCCTCCTCGATTGGCGAGCCGACTACGACCGGCTCGCATACGAGCCGGTAGCGGTGCCCGAGGACATCGAAATCACGGTGCGCGACTACCTTGAAGCGTTCGGCCTCGCCTACGGCTGCTTCGACTTCGCTCTGGACCGGGCAGGCCGGTACTGGTTCTTGGAATGCAACCCGGCCGGACAGTGGGCATGGCTGGAAGACGAGACCGGACTACCGATGGCGAAGACCTTCGCTCGGCTGCTCTCGCGGGGGACGCATGGAACTCGATAAGACCGCCGAACCGTTCCGCCACGACATGGTGGCCGGGCTCATCGCGGACGGCCATATCGTCTCGCCTCAGTGGCGCGCGGCGTTCGCCGCCGTTCCCCGGCATGTGTTCCTGCCGTATTTCTTCAACCTCGACAACGCTGGGATGTGGGAGCCGGTCACGGTCGAAACAGCGGACGAGGCGACTTGGCTGGGGCAGATCTACAGCAACCGGACCTGCGTCACCCAGATCAACGGGGATACGACTCCAGTCGATGTCCAGTCAGCGGTGACAGGAGCGGCGACCTCGTCATCGACCGAACCAGGGCTCATGGCCGACCTGCTCGAAGCGCTCGAACTCGACGATGGCATGTCCGTGATCGAGATCGGAACCGGCACCGGATACAACGCCGCGCTGTTGTGCGAACGTCTCGGCGCGGACAACGTCACTTCGATCGAGATCGACCCGAACGTCTCCGAACAGGCCGCTTCACGGTTGCGGAAGACCGGCTACTCGCCGCGCCTTCTCGTCGGCGACGGCGCGAACACCGATGGACTGAAAGCCGATCGACTCATCGCCACCTGCTCGTTTCCGACAGTGCCAGACGCGTGGCTCGATTTGGTCAAGCCCGGCGGCATCATCATCACCACGATCTACACCCGCCCGCTCGGCATGTCGATCCTCAAGTTGAGGGTCGGGGACGGACGGGCCAACGGAGCGTTCATCGTCCCCGGTTCAGGATTCATGGAGACCCGACAGCAGCCCCGGCGAGGCCCGGTCCGATTCCCGGCACCAGAGGAAATCAAAGCCGCAGCGGCACGGCCAAGCGGTTGGACGCCAGCCGACTTGGAGGACTTCGTCATCGGGTTCCTCGCCGGATGGGTGCTCGGAGACGCCTCTTACTACCTGGCTGACGATGAGACACCGACCATGATCATCGACCACGCCTCCGACTCCTGGGTGGCCTTCGAGATCGAGGGCGAGCAGTCACTTGTCCGTGAGGGCGGGAAGCGCCGCGTCTGGCAGGCCGTCGAGCAGATCCTCACCGCGTGGCAACGCAACGGCGACCGAGACCTCAGCGGATTCCGGTACGAGATTGTCGGCGGTCAGGGCGGCCACGACGCGATCAGCTCGCCTGGCATCGGCGTCAAATGGCAGCGTTTCAGGAGTGAATGAAAATGCGTGAGCGGGACCAGCGGTGGGGCTGGTCCCGCTCGCTCAGCCGCCCGATGTTAAAGGCACTAGGTCAACGCTCAACGTCCGGAGAACAAGTCACTTGAAGCCTGGATGTCAGATGAACTAGTACCGCCAATGACTAACCAGTACTCGTCAATAGAGTTCAGCACATTTGAATACCCATCAACAGACAATGACAGGTAGATTAGACTATCTACCAGCAAGAATATCACTTCAGAGACCCAACGAGAAAAACGGCAGACACATCTTGCACTCCGCTGGAGTGCGGGCTATGGTTGCTCTCCCCTATCGCTTCCCAGCGATTCGAGTGCCATTTCCTGTCGTCTTTTCCCTCTGGTTTGGTGGTGTGCGCTGCTTTCGTTGAAGAAGATCTTCGCGGGTTCGGGTTATCTGTATCTGACGGAGTCGGTCGCCGCGGGCGATACGCCGCGAGTGTTCGCGACGGAGGCGGACGCGGTCGCCTATTACAACGCGCGCGGGAATCCGCCCGGTGTCTGGCTCGGGTCCGGGCTCGACGGCCTGGACCTGAAACCTGGTGACCGGGTGGTTGAGGAGCAGATGCGGTTCCTGTTCGGGGAGGGCATGCACCCGGACGCGCGGCGGATCATGGACGACTACACCGCCGCGAATCTTCACCGGGTGAAGAAGCCCGGTGACGAGGTGCGGATCGCCGAGGAGGCCGTGCGGGCGGCGCGGCTGGGTCGGGCGTTTCCGAAGTACGAGCAGGGGACGCTGGATTACACCGAGCGGTTCAACCGGCAGGTCGACAAGATTTTGATCGAGCAGGGTCGGGAGCCGACGCAAGCGGAGTTGCGCGAGGCGCGGAAGGTCGCGGCGCAGCAGTCGCGTCAGGCGGTGGCCGGGTATGACCTGGTGTTCGCGCCGGTCAAGTCGGCGTCGATGCTGTGGGCGCTACACAACTCACAGCACGTTCGCGCCCAAGTGAAATGGGCGCACGACGCCGCCGTTGCCGAAGCGCTGACGTACCTGGAGGAGCATGCGGCGTTCACGCGGGTCGGGGCCGGCGGTCCGGCGCAAGTCGACACCCGCGGGCTCGTGGCGGTCTCCTTCGACCACTTCGATGACCGCAACGGCGAACCCCACCTCCACACCCACCTCGCGGTCGCGAATCGGGTCCAGGCCGCCGGGGATGGGAAGTGGCGAACGATCGACGGGCGCCCGCTGCACTTCATCACCGTGACCGCCGGGGCAGTTTATGACTCGGCGTTCCGCGCCGAACTGACCAAACGCCTCGGCGTCGCCTGGCAGATGCGCACCGACACGGGGGCGAGCAAGGAGCCGGTGTGGGAGGTCGCCGGGGTCAAGGACGAGTGGATCAAATCCTTCGCCAGCCGCCGCGCGGGCATCGTGGAGCGCTACAACGAACTCACAGCCGATTACCGGGCCGCACATGGGCGGAGCCCGGACAAGGCCACCGAGCGGCAGTTGGCGCGCACGGCGAACCTCGACACTCGCAACACCAAAGGCCACGCCCGCTCATTGCAGGATCTCAACGAGGAGTGGCGGTCGCAGTTCACCGACCGGTTCGGCACCGACGCCCTCACCGGTTTCCAGAGGGTCACCGTCGGCGGTAACCGGCTCGGTTCCGGGTCTGCGGGTCAGCTCGACATTGGCGCTCTCGCGGATGAGGTGACGGCGCGTGTGTCGGAGTACCGGGCGACGTGGAACCGGTGGAACGTCGAAGCCGCCACCCACCGGACCCTCGCCGAGCACGGCGTCACCCTCACCGACCACGCCCAACGCGCCGCCCTGGTCGAAAGGATCACCGACACCGCATTGGGCGCGAGCATCAGCCTCGAAGCCCCGGCCATCGTGCCCGAACCGACCGTACTGCGTCGCAAGGACGGCGTCTCGGTGTTCAAGGCGCACGGCGCGGCCCGCTACACCTCCGAAGCGATCATGAACGCGGAAGCGAACCTCATCGAATCCGCGACCGTCCCTGGCATCATCACCGCCACCAGCCCCGAGAAAGTCTCGGCAGCAGTGACCGAGTTCGAGCAGGGCGCAGGCCGTGTCCTCGATGCCAGTCAGCGGCGGCTCGTCGAATCGTTCGCCGCCGACTCGCGCCAGACGGTGGCGGGAATCGGTCCGGCCGGGGCCGGGAAGACCACCGCCATGCGCGCCCTCGCCCACGTCCTCGACACCGACGATCGCCGCCTGGTCCCCCTCGCGTCCTCCGGGGCCGCCGCTGCGGTCCTCGGAGCGGAACTCGACCGGCCCGCCGAGAACATCCACAAGTTTGTCTTTGAGCACACCAAAGGCAAATGGGCGCAACAGCTCGCGGTGGGCGCGTCTGTGCCGCCCATGTTCGAGGAGTTCCGGCTCCGCCCTGGGGATATGCTGTTGGTCGATGAAGCCGGCATGGCCGGGACCTTGAACCTCGACCGGTTGCGCGACATCGCCGACCAGCACGGGGCCGCACTGCGGCTGCTCGGCGACCACTACCAGTTCTCCGCCGTCGAGTCCGGAGGCGCGCTGCGCTTGTTGGCATCCGAGACACCCACCGTGGTCCTCGAAGAGATCCACCGCTTCCACGACCCGAGCGAAGCCGCCGCATCACTCCAACTGCGCGAGGGCGACAACACCGCCGTCGACTTCTACGCGGGCAACGGCCGCCTCCACGCCGGGAGCATCGAGGAACTGCGGGAGCGGGTCTACCATGCCTGGCTGGCCGACACGAGCGAGGGCAAGACCGCGCTCATGATCGCCGGGACCAACAAAGAAGTCACGGCCCTCTCAGCGCGGGCGCGAGCCGACCTCGTCGCGGCCGGGCACGTCGCCGCCGATGGCGTCACGCTCCACGACGGCAACACCGCCGCCGCAGGCGACCGCATCGTCACCCGCACCCCCAGGCGCGACCTCTCCTGCCAGGGCGGCCAGTTCGTCAAAAACGGCGACACCTGGACCGTCGAAACCCACCTAGGCGACGACGCCCTTACCGTCCGCCACACCGAGCACGGCGGACGCCTAGTCCTGCCCGCCGCCTACGTCACCGAGTCCGTCGAGCTCGCCTATGCCGTCACCGGCCACCGGTCCCAAGGCCGCACCGTCGACACCACCCACACCCTCATCGACCCCGAACTGGCCGGACGCGAGAGCGTCTACGTCCCCGCCACGAGAGGCAAAGAAGCCAACCACCTCTACTTCGCCGTGGAAGTCCCGGAGCAGGAAGGGTTCCCACCGGAGGCCGAACAGTCAGTCGCGCAAGCGGCGTTCGTCCGCATCCTCGACCATGACGACACCGAACGCACCGCCACCGAAACCCTCCGCGACAACCTCACCCGATCCGGCACCATCGCCGACCTCGCCGACAAACTCGCCTACACCGAAGAACTCCGTACCACCCGCAACCGCAGCACCGAAACACCACCGGAACTCATCATCGGCCTCGCCCCCTGGATCGAGTTCAACCCCACCGGCACCAACCCGAAACCCGACAGCCTCGCCGGATACACCCGCGCCCTCGTCAACGCCATCGGCGAACGCGCCCACCACCTCGCCCAACAAGCCGTCGCTGACGAGGTCCACTGGCTCGACTACCTCGGACCAGAACCCGAAGACTCGACCGCGAAGACCATGTGGTGGCAAAGAGTCGCGACCGTCTGCGCCGCCACCGAACACACCGGCCACGACCAAAACAACCCCTGGAGCTGGACCCCCAAAACCCCAGAAGAACGCCACATCCTCGACATCGCCGCCACCGCCGCCCACCAAGCCCACGACCTCACCACCGGACGCCGCGCACCCGACCAAATCCCCCACCCGGAGATCGAAGTCCGCCGACAGCAACAAGTTCTGCAGGAACAGCAAGCGCAGGCTTATGACAGCTTCAACCCGGCAGTCCTCCAGACGCCCCTGTCCTCAGGCGTCCAAGGCTCAGCAGCACCACGCCTGAGTTGAGCGGGGACGTATGGCGAGCACTTCGCCTAGACAACGCAAGGCAGCAGCCGCGGCGCGGTGCAGCGGTGGGTACGTTAGGTTTAGACAGTGATCAGGGCTAGGGTGTTTTCGTGAGCCTGTTGCCGCTTGACCTCGACATCAACATCCAAATCGCTGAGTCTCTCCCGAGCATCCCCGGCGAAGCTGTTCAGCATGGAGAGATATTCACTCGCCCCTGGATCGTTGAAATGATCCTTGACTTGGTCAACTACGAGGCCAGTCGGGACCTAGCGTCGTACCGGTTGGTCGAACCAGCATGCGGGCAAGGGGCATTTCTTGGCCCAATAGCTGCCCGAATCAGCTCATCATGCCGACGACACGAACGGCCACTCGCCGATGCGCAAGACGCCGTGATGGCATTCGACCTACTTCCCGACAACGTTGACGCTAGTCGCCGTACAGTGACAGAAATCCTCAAGGCGGACGGTTGGAACTCGACCGAAGCAGACACTCTCGCCACCGCTTGGATACGCCAGGGTGACTACCTGCTCCAAGAGCATCCTGCCACCATTGACTTTGTCGTAGGCAACCCACCGTATATCCGTATAGAAGACGTTCCGCGCGAACGAACAGCCGTCTATCGCACCTTGTGGTCAACCATGACCGGTCGCTCCGACATTTATGTCGGATTCTTCGAAGCCGCGCTACGATCCTTGCGGTCCGGTGGTTTTCTGGGATTTATCTGCGCAGATCGGTGGATGCGCAACCAGTACGGGCAGTCACTCCGGCACCTCATCGGAAGCAAGTTCGCGATGGAGACCACCATCTCAATGCATGATGTCGACGCCTTCGAAGAACCCGTCGCTGCTTACCCGGCAATCACTGTGATCCGCAGTGGCAAGCAAGGTGACGCCGCAGTGGTTGAGGCGACCAAAGACTTCAATCAGGTTAGTGCCGCCGAGCTCGTCAAGTGGATCGCATCTGAGTCGCCCCAACAAACGCAGCACAGAGATTTCGAAGCAGCCAGGCTCGGGCACTGGTTCAGCGGCACCGACTTCTGGCCAACAGGCTCTCCAGCCCGTATCGCCGTACTCGATAAGCTTGCCCAACGATTTCCCACCCTGGATGACCCCCGGATCGGCGCACGAATCGGAATCGGTGTTGCCACAGGGGCCGACAAAATCTTCATTACCAACGATCCCAACCTAGTTGAGGCTGACCGGCTGCTCCCGCTGTCGATGGTTCGCGATGTCACCACTGGAAATCTCGATTGGTCTGGTCACTACCTTGTCAACCCGTGGGATGAGCATGGCAACCTAGTTGAGCTGCATCAATACCCTCGACTAGAAAGATACTTCAACGACCACCGGCAGGTGCTGGCTAACCGCTACATCGCTCGGAAGAACCCCGACCGCTGGTTTAAAACCATCGACAAGGTCAATCACAACCTTGCCGGTGTCCCAAAGCTTCTGTTCCCCGACATGAAGCTCTCAAGTCATCCCGTACTCGATCACGGCGGGCTTTACCCACATCACAACCTGTACTTCGTCATTGCGGACGCCTGGGATCTCAACGTGCTCGGTGGAATCCTCTTGTCAAGGGTGGCAGAGGCTTTCGTATCAGCATATGCTGTGAGAATGCGTGGGAAAACACTGCGATTTCAGGCTCAGTACCTTCGACGCATCCGAATCCCCGAACCACAGTCCATCCCGCAGTCAGTCTGCGATCAGCTTGCCGACGCGTTCCGCAACCGCGACACCGATGCCGCCACCAAGGCAGCCTTGGATGCCTACCAGCTAGATGCTTGGCCAGACTAGAGACCTTCAACCAGGACAGGAGCAGCGAGTGGCGGTTACCTACGACGACTTCGTCGCAGCAGTCAAGGCCTACTGGGATATCAAGGACACCCAGTTCCGTGAGTCTGCCATTGCCAAGGCAGTTGGGCAAGGCACGGCAGGATCGGTCCGCGGTGGTAAGCACTTCGACTCGATCGCCATCCTGATCGCGAAGTTCTTTGTTGACGCCGGGTACCCGAAGGACTCGATCCGAGTCTCAGGTCGTGCCACACTCGCACTGCCTGGTTACTACCGTCCTCAGAAGCAATGGGACCTAGTCGTCGCCTACGAAGGCACTCTCGTCGCCGCCTTCGAACTCAAAGCTTTGGGCGGCCCCTCCTTCGGCAACAACTACAACAACCGCGTCGAAGAGGCACTAGGTAGTGCAGTGGACCTTCGACGAGCCGAGCTGGCTGACACCTATACAGGCGAAAAACCCTGGCTGGGCTACTTTTTCATCATGCAAGACCACCCAAAGTCGCGGTCCCAAGTCCGCATCGAGCCTGGCAGTGCATTCAACGTCGACGCCGTATGGTTGGAACACTCCTCCTATCAGGACCGATTCGCCGTATTTTGCAAACGCCTCATAGACGAAGGACTCTACGATTCTGTCTGCTATGTGACATCCTCACCAGAAATGCCAACACCGGTCGAACCATCCGAATCGCTTGACTGGGCCCATTTCTCCGCCGGCATCAAGGCTCGTCTTACTTATTTGCACGAATTGGGAATTCCTCACCAGTAATACAAATCTTTCAGATTGCCATGAATGGACTGTTGGCCTGTATCTTGAGCAGTCTACGTACCATTATACTGATCGAATTATTCACTCTCACACAGCGACGGTAACTCAATAGACGATGCAATCGTTATTGAAACGACACCACCTCGCATCTCATCAATATCGACTCAGTGAGAATTACCATCTGCCATCAACGCTGGAACCTCATACTCGAGTCGGGACCATGACGACACACAACTCGAGCGCGATGGCACACGACTCGAGTGCACTGTTACTACATCGGCATCTCGAGTCTGTAGGACCAACATTCATACCAGCATTGTATGAGCTCGAGTGACGCTCGAGGATTCGTCAAAATTGTGCTACCACTTGGAGATTCAGCAACTCCGATCAAGGAAGGCCGTAGCATGACTCAAAGTCCCACCAAAATCCATCTTGACGTCCGAATCAATGGAATCGACTACGTACCAACGGTTCCCAGCCAACAACCGCTCGCACTTCAAATTCCGGGCCCTCAGCGCGCAGGTAAGTCCTCATCCTCTGCCATCGGGCGGCCATCACCGACATTCGAGGAGCTTCTCAGGAAGCAGGTCATCCGTCCGGGTGATCCGCTCTACTGGTACCGCCATGTATCAAGAGATCTATACATAGTCTGGATCACCGATGCATGGACGCTGAAGACGGAAGACGGCGTGGAGTATGCAAGTCCCTCAGCCGCAGCCGAAGGTATGTCCGGTACCAGTGTGAACGGGCTAAAGGCCTGGAGAGACTGTCGGACGGGCAAGTCCCTTAACGATCTTCTGGGTAGGCCTTCCAGCAAGCGTCCCTGAGGCTAGTTCGGTGCACGGGCTGGCCCAACGGGATCTCAATACTGGAACACCAACCGTTGTCAACCTTCAACAAGTCAGATTCCAGTCATCCAAGATGAGCTCTGAACAAGTATTTGGTTGTCGAGTCGACAGGATTCACACCTGAGAGCCTTCATCTTGGAACTCGACGGGAAGGCGAGATGGTTTTGGGGCCAGCGAATCGCTCTGGCCCCAAACCAGCGTTCATGTCATGCAGCGCGTGGGATTTCCTTGCTGACCAGCTTGGTTAGTTCGGCTTGGAGGCGGGACATTTCTGTGAGGATTTTTTCGGCGGTGAGGTGGGTTGCTGCGGTTGTGGCCGCGTTGGGGGCGTCTGGAGGTGGGGTGTGGCTGTTGCTTCGGTTGCGGACCTTGTTGAAGGCTTCCAGGGCGGTTTCGTCGGCGTCGGCCAGCGCGTGTAGGTAGCGCTCGGTGGTGGAGATTCGGGAGTGGCCGAGGCGTTCCTTCACCACTTGGAGGTCCGCGCCCCCACTGAGGAGCCAGGAGGCGTGGGCGTGGCGGAGGAGGTGCATGCGGATGCTGGTCTGGATTCCGGCCTCCTTCAAGGCAGGCTTGATGACCTGTTCGCGGAAGTACTCGCCGGGGAGGTGGCCGTCGGTGTCCCAGCGGCGTTGCTTGCGGGGGTTGTCGAGCCCGGCGGCGCGGCGGAGCGCCCTGTACGCCGCTATGGCGCTCTTGCAGTGGCGGCAGCGGCACTTGCCCGCGTTGTAGCCGGAGGCGGTGCCGTGGCGGTAGGTGCGGCCTTCTCCGTTGGGCTTGGTCCAGCCGAGGTCGGCTGGTTCCGGTGGCTTCGCGGCGGGGCGTTGGGGGTCGTAGCGGAAGAGGAGGTCTTCCGGCGCGAGGGCGCGGGTCTTCACCCAGCGTTCGACCTTGTGAACTACCGCGGGTTCGACCTTGAAGCTGCGGCGTTCGCCGTCCTTCGGGTAGTCCTTGACGTGGAACCGCTCGCCGGTCGGGCTGTGCTTCTTGGGGATGCTCACGACGGAGCGACTTACGGTCAGGAGGTTTCTGGCGAACTCGAAGTCCTTCGGGCGCAGCTCGCTCAGTTCTCCCCAGCGGAGGCCGGTCGATATTGCCACCTCGACCACCAGTTTTGACTGGTCGTCGGGCAGGGCTTCGTGGAATCGGTCGAACTCCTCGGGGGTGACGATGGTCAGGGCCTTGCGCTGGACGGGGCCGATCTTGACGCGGTGGCAGGGGTTGAAGACGATCACCTCATCGTTGAAGGCCGAGGAGAAGACGGCGGAGAGCACCGTCTTCTGCTTGGCGATGGTGCCGTTGCTCAGGCCCTTCGCCTTCAGCTCGGTGATCCATGCCCGGATGTCGTCGGGGTAGATCTCGGCCATGCGCATGTCGCCGAAGCAGTCGAGGATGTGGGCTTCGAGGGCGTAGATGTAGTTGGTCATGGTCGTCAGCTCGACGTTGTGGTTGGGCAGGAAGGTCTGCTCGACGTAGTCGCGGAAGCGCTGGCGTCCCTTGACGAGGTGGCGGGAGCGCCCTTCGGATACCTTCGTCTCGGCGGCGTGCCAGGCGCGGTTGGCCTCCTTCTTCGTGTTGTAGGTGCCCGCCGACCGCTTCTTGCCGAGGTGGTCGTTGTAGTAGGCGGTGTATCGGGGGTTGCCGTCACGGTCGAGGCGTTTCCGGGTGTGACCCATGTACGGGGTTCCTGTTCTGTTCTGGCGCTCATTTGACGCTGGGATGAGGCGTGACGGACAGGCATCCAGTGGTTCTAGATGGCATGCAGATTTCCGCATATATCCAGCGTGAACAGGAACAATAACCGGACGAGTGGGCCGTGACCAGCAACTTGCAAATACGACAGATTTTCGCTGTCAAGGTGGAGGTCGCGGGTTCAAATCCCGTCGGGACCGCAGATAGGAAAAGCCCGCTGGTTCGCCAGCGGGCTTTTCGCTTGCCTCTGTTCAGTATTCGTCCAGCGCGCCCGGCTCGTCGGGGATCGGGTCGTCGGCGTCGAGGGGCCGCGGTTCGGCGGACTCGTCGGGGATCTCGGCCGCGAGCTCGTCCTCCAGTGAGGCGCCGCGGCGCTCCTCGGCGGGGGTCATGCCGTAGCGGTCGGCCTCGGCGTAGTCGCGGGCGTCGAGGATGTCCTCCTCCAGCGACTCGTCGGTCGCGCCCTCGTCGTCGTCATCGACGAACCCGAAGGTCTCCTGTTCACTGGCGTCGTACGGCTGGTTCTGGTCGGCCATCGCTCCCCCTTCGCAAAGACCAGTGTCTACCCCGCGGGCGGGTCCGGCATGCGTACGCCCAGATCGGCCCCGACACCTGGACGTCACCTTCGCGGCCGGCCCCGCACGCGCCGCGGCCTGGAGGCGCTCCAGGTGCTCCACTGTGGCGACCGGCTGTGATCCCGCTATCGCGAGCGGATTTCAGGACGCGTTCACCGCGGGTTCATTTTCTTCGTTAACCTTGTGATGTATGACGAATAGTGACCCGGTTCCCCTCTCCGACACCGGTTTGCCGCTCGACCGGTACCTGGATCGGGAGGAGAGCTGGCTGCGGTTCAACGGGCGGGTCCTGCGCCTCGCGCAGACGCCCGGGCTGCCCCTGCTCGAACGGGTCCGGTTCCTCTCGATCTTCTCGAACAACCTCGACGAGTTCTTCATGGTCCGCGTCGCCGGGCTCATGCGCCGCCTCGCGACCGGCCTGCCGGTGCGCACTTCCTCCGGGCGCACGCCCCACGCGCTCCTGGCCCGCATCGCCCGCCTCGCCCACCAGCTGAGCATCGAGCACGCCGAGTACTTCCGCGACGAGATCACCCCGCTCCTCGCCGAGGAGGACATCGCGATCGTGCGCTGGGCCGACCTCGAAGAACCCGAGCGGGCCCGCATGCACGAGCTGTTCCGCACCCGGATCTACCCGGTGCTCACCCCGCTCGTGGTCGACCCCGCGCACCCCTTCCCCTACATCTCCGGCAAGTCCCTCAACCTCGCCGTCCAAGTCAGGGACCCCCGCACCGGCGCCACCCGCTTCGCCCGCGTCAAGGTCCCCCCGCTGCTCCCCCGCTTCATGGCCGTCGCCCCCGGCCGGTTCACGCCCCTCGAAGACGTGATCGCCGCGCACCTCGAACACCTCTTCCCCGGCATGGACGTGCTCGCCCACCACTCGTTCCGCGTGACCCGAAACCAAGACCTCGAAATCGACGAGGACATCACCGAGAACCTGCTCCAGACCCTCGAGAGGGAACTCCTGCGCCGCCGCTTCGGGCCCGTGGTGCGCCTTGAAGTCGAGGACACCATCGACCCGCGCGTCCTCGACCGGCTCACCGCCGAACTCGGCATCGACGACGAGGTCGTCTACCGCCTGCCCGGCCCGCTCGACCTCGCCGGGCTCGACGCGATCGCCGACCTCGACCGCACCGAGCTCAAATACCCCCGCTTCCGGCCCTCCGAGGCGGTCCTGCCGCCCGACTCCGACCTGTTCGCGACCATGCGCGAGCGGGACGTCCTGGTCCACCACCCCTACGACTCGTTCACCACCTCGGTCGAGCGGCTCATCGAGGAGGCCGCCGCCGACCCGAAGGTCCTGGCGATCAAGCAGACCCTCTACCGCACCAGCGGCAAGTCTCCGATCGTGGACGCGCTCATCAGCGCCGCCGACGCCGGCAAGCAGGTCGTGGTCGTGGTCGAGATCAAGGCCCGCTTCGACGAGCAGGCCAACATCGACTGGGCGCAGAAGCTCGAACAGGCCGGCTGCCACGTCATGTACGGCATCGTGGGCCTCAAGACCCACTGCAAGCTCGCTCTGGTGGTCCGCCAGGAATCCGACGGGACCCTGCTGCGCTACAGCCACGTCGGCACCGGGAACTACCACCCCACCACCGCGCGCCTCTACGAGGACTTCGGGCTCCTCACCACCGACCCCGAGATCGGCGAAGAGGTCAACGCGGTCTTCAACCACCTCACCGGCTACTCCAGGCATGAGCGGTACCGCCGTCTCCTGGTCGCCCCGCATTCGCTGCGGCCCGGCCTGATCGAGCGGATCGACCGCGAGATCGAGAACCACCGCATGGGCCTGCCCGCGAGGCTGCGCTTCAAATGCAACTCGCTCACCGACGAGGGCATCATCGACGCGCTGTACCGCGCCTCCCGCGCCGGCGTCCCGGTCGACCTGTTCATCCGCGGGATCTGCGCGCTGCGCCCCGGCGTGCCCGGGCTGTCCGAGACCATCCGCGTGCGCAGCGTCCTGGGGCGCTTCCTCGAACACTCCAGGGTGTACGTGTTCGAGAACGGCGGCGACCCGGAAGTATGGTTGGGCAGCGCGGACCTCATGCACCGCAACCTCGACCGCCGCGTCGAAGTCCTGGTGCGAGTCGACGGGGACGCCCACCGCGCGCAGCTCACCTCGCTGCTCGACCGCGGTCTGGACACCGACATCAGGACCTGGAGCCTGGGCCCTTTGGGCCTGTGGACCCGCCAGAGAGGCGGAGGCGACCTCCAGGAACAACTCATGCAGGAGCACCGTTGATGCAACCCGAGATCTTCGCCGCCGGCGCCGTGCTGTGGCGCCCGGGCGCGGAGGGGCCCGAACTGGCCCTCATCCACCGCCCGAAGTACGGCGACTGGACCTTCCCCAAGGGCAAGCTCAAACGCGGTGAACACCTCCTCGCCGCGGCCCAACGTGAGGTCTTCGAGGAGACCGGCATCCGGCCCGTGCTCGGCCGCCCCCTCGCCCCCTCCTTCTACGACAAGGAAGGCAAGCTCAAACGAGTCGACTACTGGTGCGCCACACCGGCGGCAGGCGCAGCCGTAGGAGAAGCCGTCGACCCCCGCGAAGTCGACGACCTCGAATGGGTGCCCCTCGACCGCGTAGCCGAACGCCTCACCTACGAACGGGACCAACCGGTCCTGGCCGACTTCGAACGCGAAGCCGCCCGAGCCACCGTGCCCCTGGTGTTCATGCGCCACGCCATCGCCACCTCCAAAGCCGACTGGTTCGACCAGGACGAACTGCGCCCCTTGAACCAACGAGGCCGGGAACGAGCCCAGCAGCTCGAAATCCTGCTCTCGGCCTACCCGGCGGGCAAGGCCTACAGCTCCACCAGCGCCCGCTGCCTGGAGACCCTCCTGCCCTACTGCGCCGCCGAAGGCGTGGCGGTGACCGGCCTGCCCGAATTCACGCTCGGCACCGGCAAACCCGCTGAGGCCTCCGCCCGGCTCGACGAGATCATCGACGCGGGTGAGGCGGCCGTGATCTGCGGCCACGGCGAGACCATCGACGAGATGATCGCCTACACCAGCGGCCGCCTCGGCACCCCTGTGCCCTTCGGCCCCTTGGAGAAAGGCTCGTTCGTCGTCTTCCACACCTTCGAAGGCCGCCTCGTGGCCTGCGAACTTCACGACTGAGGCGCGCATTCCAGACCACCTCGATCCTCGGCGCGCGCCGGTGCCTCCGCGGCGAGCCGCCGCTGCCGGTAGGCCAGCGCCGCCACGATGAGCGCCGCGCCCCACACCGTGAACAGCACCTCCGGGAGGTTCAACGGCCACGTGTCCGGGGCGACCCCCTCGACGGCGACGATCCTGACGTACATCATCCCGGCCGAAGCCACCAGAGCGCCCACGATCACCGCGGGGACCACGGCGAGCATCGGCGGCACCCGCCGCCCGCGCAGGCCGATCATCCAGCGCGGGAACACTTCGCCCCAGCGCTGCACCAGACCCATGGTGAGCACCGCGCCGACCAGGCCGAGGGTGGCCAGCGCGGCCCCGGCGAACCACAGCCCGTCCTCCTGGCCCTCCCGGTACATGTCCGGGTCGATGCCGAGGCTGAAACCGAGCGCCCACGCCCACCTGGTGGCGCAGTACAGCACCGGCATGGCGACGGCGGTCCAGGTGGCGGCCTTGCCCCAGCGTTGCAGCGCTTCGCTGTGGGTGCTGCCGCCCGCGAGGCGGGCCCGGTACCCGGCGGTGGTGACGGCCCAGGCGATCCCCGCCAGCAGCAGCATGAGCAGGTGCAGGCGCGGCGTGAGGTACAGGTCCCCCCAACCCGCGCCCTCGGGCCACCCGAACAGCGGTTTGCTGACCGCGAGCACGGGCGTGTAGGCGACCACGATGAGGGTGCGGTAGTCCTGGACGAGGATGCCCAGACCCACCGCGAACACCAAGCCCACTCCGGTGAGCAAAGGTTTCTGCCCCGGACGGTTCGCGTTGCGGGCCATGAGGAACGCCGCGGCCGCGCCGAGGAGCCCGAACAGGGCGATGATCCACCCGGCGACCTCGGGCGTGGCCCGGCCCAGGAGCGAGACCCTGAAGGCGATCTCGGGTTCGGCCATGAGCTCGGGGTCCCCGACCCCGAACGGGAACCCCGCGCCGCCGAGGGCCCACCAGGCCCCGAGCGCGCCGTAGGCGAGCGACCAGAGGCCGGTCGCGTATCCGATCCATTGCGTGCGTTGCTGTGTCATGCCCCAATCCTCGATCGCGGAGGGGTTCGGTCAAAGGTGCGAATCGGCACTGAAGGCCCGGTCAAGAGCGCCGAAGGGTGCCGATCGGCACCCTTCGGGTGGGGCGGTGACCTGCCTATGCTTGCGCGGTGACTGGTGCATTCGGGCGAGGCCTGCGGCGGGCGGGGGTGAAGGCGATCCCCGTGGCGTCGATGGCGCTCGCGGTGGCGTCGATCGCGTTCTCGGCGGTGTACGAGTGGGACGGCAGCGAGGGCTGGTGGATGCTGGCCGAACCGGCGGCGTTCACGGCGCTGGGGTTCTTGTCGACGCGGTGGTCGTCGCCGCGGTTGGCGGCGGCGGCGACATTCGTGTTGGCGGTGGGGGCGGCGCTGGCGCTGCTGCGGTACGTGTCGGGGGACGGCTGGCTGGCGGTGGTGGAGGGCAGCACGTGGGCGGTGGGCCCGATCCTGGCGGCGACGGCGGCGGTGTTCTTGCGGCGCTTGGAGGCAGAGCATGTGGGGGCGGTGGAGGCGGCGAGAAGAAGGCAGCGGCTCGATCTGGCGTCGGATCTGCACGATTTCGTGGCGCACGACGTGAGCGAGATCGTGGCGCGGGCGCAGGCGGGGAGGATGGTGCTGGCGGGCGGGGACGAGCGGGTCGAGGCGTTGCTGGCGAGGATCGAGGAAGCGGGGCTGAGGGCGCTGGGGTCGATGGACCAGGCGGTGCACATGCTCCGCGACGAGGCCGAGCAGAGATTGCGGCCGGTGGGCGGGCTGGCCGACCTGGACGAGTTGGTGGAACGGTTCGGTTCGGCGGGCAGGGCGTCGATCACGTTGGAACGCAACCTGGTCGATGAGGTCGGCCGCGAGGTGGGGGCGGTGGCGCACCGGGTGGTGGCGGAGGCGCTGACGAACGTGAGGCGGCACGCGCCGGAGGCGACAGAGGTCAGGGTCGAAGTCGAGGCGGCTGACGAGCTGCTGCGGGTCTCGGTGTTCGACAACGGGTCCGGCGCCGCGAAGAGCGCGCGCGATGGCGGCGGCTCGGGTCTGGCCGGGCTCGCTGAGCGGGCCGAAAGCCTGGGGGGCGCATTGGAAGCGGGCCCGCGCGAGGGCGGCTGGCGCACCGAGGTGCGCCTGCCGTTGAAAGCCGAGGTCAAGTCGTGATCCGGGTGCTCATAGCCGACGACCAGGCGGGCATCCGGGAGGCGTTCCGGATGGTCTTGGACGCGCAACCGGACATGACGGTGGTGGCGGAAGCGCCGGACGGTCAACGCGCGCTGGACAGCGCGAGGCTGCTGCGCCCGGATGTAGTGCTCACCGATATCCGAATGCCGGGCATGGACGGACTGGAACTCACCAGGCGGCTGGCGAAACCCGAGGAGGGGGAGGCGACGCGGGTGGTGGTGCTGACGACGTTCGACCTGGACGAATACGTGTACACCGCACTGCGGGACGGCGCCTGCGGCTACCTGCTGAAGCGCTCGGGCCCGACATTGGTGATCGAGGCGATCCGAGCGGCGATGGCCGGGGACACGCTCATCTCACCGCAGCTGACGGTGCGACTGCTGCGAAGGATGCTCCCGGCAAAGCCCGAAGGCACCCAACCGGAGACGCCACTGACGGGCCGGGAGGTGGAGGTGGTGCGATTGGTGGCGCAGGGCCGCACGAACGCCGAGATCGGCGAGGCACTGTTCATCAGCGCTGGCACGGTCAAGAACCACCTCGCAGT
This sequence comes from Glycomyces sp. NPDC046736, assembly GCF_040645615.1. Classification (NCBI taxonomy): domain Bacteria; kingdom Bacillati; phylum Actinomycetota; class Actinomycetes; order Glycomycetales; family Glycomycetaceae; genus Glycomyces; species Glycomyces sp. NPDC046736. The sequence continues at coordinate 74,417 of NZ_JBEYYO010000016.1, forward strand.
GGTGCAACGAAAGCTGAACGCGGCCAACCGGGTTGGAGTGGCGGCTTGGGCCTGGTCCTCGGGGTTGGCGCGGCCTTAGCGGGGCATGTGCCGTTTCCGGTGGTCGTGGGTTGCGGTTAGGGATGGCAGCGACGACGAGGCAGCGGGCCGCTCGGGGTTGGTTGGCGGGTTCGGGTGTGTGGTGGGTGAAGGTCAAAGG
>NZ_JBEYYO010000016.1:74711-133152 GCF_040645615.1 Glycomyces sp. NPDC046736
AAGGCGGCAGCGACAGCGGGATGGGCGGCCGGTCGGGGCCGGTTGGTGGCTGCTGGGTGTGTGGTGGGTGAAGGTCAAAGGCGGCAGCGACAGCGGGATGGGCGGCCGGTCGGGGCCGGTTGGTGGCTGCTGGGTGTGTGGTGGGTGAAGGTCAAAGGCGGCAGCGACAGCGGGGTGAGTGGCTGGCCGGGGTCGGTTGGTGGCGGCGGGGTCCGGATGTGCTTGCGGTGCTTGGGGTTCGGGTCGGAATGTGATGGTTGTGTACCCCTGTGGGTGATGACAATGCCCGTGGTGGGTGGGATGATTGGTGTACGTACAGGGACATGGTTTTCGTACGGGTGGCGTGTTGGGTGCAAGCAGACTAAGCCAAGCCTCTGGCCCGCTCGTCACTTCGGCGAAGATCGAGCCGACCGTTCCGCGCTCCCGGTTTGTTTTCGGGGGTGGGTCGTGTTCAATCCTTCGTATGATCGGGTCTAGGTCGCTTCCGGCAGCTTGTCTCAGAGCGGGACATGGGATCAGGAAGGATCTAGAGATCACCTGGCCCGGATCACCCTGGCCAGGAGGCAGTGTCGGTAGAACGAGGCACACCGTATCGAGGCGGTCAGGACTGGCAAGGGAGCACGACACTCCCTCACCGGGTACCACCCCCGGGCCAGACCACTCGAGACGACCACGACGATGCCACGGGCAGTTGCTACGGCCTTGCCACGGAGACAAGGACACCGCACCACCCCACGCACGCCGTGCACCGGCCCACACCGAAAGGCGAGGGCCACCGAAGGCATGGGCACGAAACCGACAGGTCAGGGCCTGAGGAAGTGTGGGCGCGACGCCGGAAGGCCGAAGGTCCGACTCGGCATGGCTTGACACCGCGAAGGTGGAGAGCCGAAGCGGCATGGGCGCAACGCCAAGCAGGCGGAGGGCCGAAGCTATATGGGTCAGGGCCGGGAGGCACCGGGCCTGAGGAAGTGTGGGCGCGACGCCGAAAGGCCGAGGGCCGAGGCAGCATGGCCTCGAAAAGCCAAGGCCACCAGCGAAACCACCACCGGCCGAGGGGCCCAAAGGCAGGACACCGAAGGAGGTGAACACCGATGCAGCACACCACGACCATCAGCATGCCCGGCACGGGAACCGCGACCGGCACTTCCACCATGCCCACCGCCACCCCGACCGCAACGGCAACCGGCACGGTCGTCATGCCCGCCACCGCCACCGCCACCCTGACCGCCGCCGCCGGGCGAACCCACGCCCCCACCGGCCAGGCCACGGCAACCCACCTCGGGCCCTCTCCCACCGGCTCCCGTCGCCGCCGCCCGAACCCCAAACCGATCGGGCCCGGCAACGAAAACGGCCCGCACCAACCCCTCACCCCTTCGTCGCTGCCGCCTGAACCCCGCCCCAACCGGACCTAGCCCCGACAAACAGCCCGCAGCGCCCCCTCACCCCGTTGTCGCCGCCGCCTGAACCCCGAACCAGGTCAACCCGGCCCCGACCACGAGCCAGGCCACCCACTCACCCATTCATCGCCGCCGCCCGAACCCCGACCCACTCCGGCCGGGGCTCAACCGACTTGCTGTCAGTGGGTAAGACGGATGGTGTCGATGTAGATGCCCGCTCCCCGGAACACCAAGTACAGGTCCCGGACGCCTTCCACAGGCGCGAGCGAGGCCTCGACCGTGGTGAAGGATTGGAGCCCAGCGGTTTCCGGGATCTCGACTTCCGCGAGGAGCAGACCGTCGGGGGCGTCGGCTCGGACTTCGATCACCGGGTCGGACAGGTCGGCCCAGTCCGCTGTCGTGGTGGCCGTGCGCAGCTCCACTCCCGCAACACCATCTAGCTTGACCTTCGTGAAGCCCACATGGTCACCCGGGCGGCGCGATGCGGTCGAGTGGTAGCCGCCTTCACGCTCAAGCGTCCGCAAGCGCGAAACCTCCCAATAGGTGACGCCCTTGGCGATCGTGGCCTTCTCCCACACGTTCGCGCCCGCACTCAAATCGAGCGGAGCGATCACCTCCCCTTCGATGTGGGCGATCGCCTCAGGACCACCGTCCCCGACCGTGAGCCGGTAGCGCCCGGTCTCGGTGACCCTCTTGCCGCTCACCACGTCCCACACGAACAGCGCCGCCGGATCGACCGCGACCGAAACCCTGCGAGCCTCCCCGGGCGCGACGTCCCCCACCCGCGTGAACCCCACGAGCTGGCGGCTCGGCACCCGGTCCCCATAGACCGAGTCGAGCGAGGTCGCGTAGACCAAGGCCACTTCATCGCTGGTCACCGAACCGGTGTTGGTGAGCGTGAACCCCACCTCGAACGGCCCCGAGACCTCGGCCGGAACCGTGAAGTCCCCGTACGCGAACGAGGTGTAGCTCAACCCGTGCCCGAACCCGTAGACCGGTTCGGCCTTGGAGTACCGGTAGGTCAGGCCAGCGGCGATCACGTCGTATTCGAGCATGTCGACCTCGCTCACCCGCCAAGCCTCGCTCCGGGGCCCAGGCTTAGGAAGTGACGCGAGGTCGGCGAGCCAAGTCGAGGTCAACCGCCCCGCGGGCGAGAAGTCCCCGGCGATCGCCTCAGCGAGCGCGGTACCGGCGGCCTGGCCAGCGTGGGAGGTGTAGATGATCGCGGCGACGTTGGGGTCAGCGGCGATGTCGCCGATCGCGAGCGGATACGACGACACCACGACCACAGTGGTCCGCCCAGGATTCGCCGCGGCCACGGCCCGCACCAGCTCGGCCTGACGCGGCGCGAGGTCGAGGCCGGGGCGGTCGAAGCATTCGCGGGCGTTGATGAGCGGGTGGTTGCCCACGAACACGACGGCGTGATCGGCCTCGGCGGCCAGCGCGGCGGCCGCGGCGGGTCCGTCCTCGATCACGGTCTCGGTCAGGACGGTCTCGCCCGGGCCCTTGGTGAGCGGAAGCGTCCCGTCCGCGGCGAGTCCGACCCGGTAGGGCTCTGAGACCTCGGCGGGCACATGGTTCATCCCGAACAGCTCGACCGCACCGCCCGTACCGGCGGGGTGGTAGTGGAAGTTCTGGAACGTGAACCAGGCGTTGGCGTCCTCCATGAGCTCGTCGACGGCGGCGAGTGCGGGCCCGGTGCCGTCGGAACGCCCGTTCTGGTTCTCGAAGGTCTTGTCGTCGGCGGCGAATTCGAGGTAGTCGGCCTTGACAAAGCGTCCGGAGTCGGTGTGGCGGAACATGTACTGGTCATGGGCCCAGTCCCAGACCTCGAAGTGCGTGGCGCTGGTGAGCGTCTCGGCCGCGGCGGTGAGGGTGCCGTCCTCGGTCCGGTGCACGTACCGGCCCCCGGCGGTCCACGCGACAGTGTCGTTCCCGTTGTGGTGCAGCACCTCGAAGCGTTCACGCAAGGCCTGAAGCGGAGTGACGCGGCCTTCGGCGGGTACGAGCGGGCTGTAGTAGTCGCGCAGGTTGAGGTCGGCGAGCGGCCCGAGCACGGCGATGCGGGCGCCGGGCGCGAGCGGCAGCGCGGCCTCGTTCTTGAGGAGCACGAGTTGCTCGCGAGCGGCCTGGAGCGCGAGCGCCCGCGACTGCGGTTTGTCTTCGGGCGCAGAGGAAGCGGGTATCAGGTTGTAGGGGCAGGCGTCGCCGTCGAGCTTCCCCGATCGCACCAGGAACGTGAGCCAGTCGCGTACGACCTGGTCGACGTGGCTCATGTCGAGCCCGAACAACCCGCGCCGCACCGCCTCGGCGGCGGCCTCGCCGAGCGGGAGCTCCGAGCCGTCCCGGAAGTTGGTCTGCCCGGCTTTGAGCATGAGCGCGGCGGCCACGACGAGGGTCTCGTCCCGGTCCAGCTCCCCCAGGCCTGCGTCGGCGGCGAGCGCGGCTGGGTAGGACACGTCCCCTTCGGGCGCCTCCCAGGTGTCCCAGGGAGCGCCCTTGGTGGTGTGCAGGTTGACCGCGTCCCAGCCGTCGGGCAGGAACTGGAACGGCCCCCGCGCCCATTCGTCCCGAAGGAGGTCCATGAGCGGGCTCGCGACCGAGGGCACCCCGTTGACGAGGTTGTACGAGGTCATCGCGCCGAGCACGGCCCCGGCCTCGACGGGCTCGCGGTAAGGCACGGCCTGGTACTCATGAAGCGCCCGAACACCCATCGAGGACGAGCCGCGGTGGCGGTGCCATTCGTGGTTGTAGCCGAGGTAGTGCTTCATCTCGGGAAGGATGCGCACCCAGGAGGGATGGCGGCCGCGAAGGCCCCAGGCGAGGGCGGTGACCATGGCGGCGACGTGGTGCGGGTCCTCCCCGAAGCCTTCTTCGAAGCGCCCGGCGAGCGGGTTGGAGCGGATGTCGGCGACCGGCCCGAACCCGGCGAGCGCGTCCTGGTCCCTCTCGCGCATCTCGGTGGAGACGACCTCGCCGATGCGTTCGAGCAGCTCGGGATTCCAGGTGGCTCCGAGGCCGATGGCCTGGGGAAACATGGTGGCGTGCGCGAAGTGCCCGGAGCCGTGGAGTACCTCGGCGAAGCGGTTCTCGAGCTGAGGGAGGGTGTACCCGTCGGCGAGGACGAGGCCTTCGGGGATGCCGCCGAAGCAGGTGAGCTTCTGCTCCTCGCTCATGAGGGCGAGGAGGGCCTCGACGCGTTGGGCGACGGGTCGGTCGGGGTCGAGGTAGGCGGGTGCGCTCATGCCGGTCCGTTCGGTCGGGGTCGGGACCCTTCGACATTACGTCGCATGACCATACTAATTCAAGTGATTTGCGGACCGGGCCCGTCGGGCCGTCGCAGGCCGATGCCTCCCTATGCGGTTCGTTACGATTCCTCTCATGAGCCCCCGCACCTCCCTCGGCGTCGACTTCGGCACCTCCCACACGATCGCGGTCGTCCGCCGCGCCGACGGGAGCGTGCGGCCGCTGCTGTTCGACGGCGCGCCGCTCATGCCCTCGGCGGTGTGCGCCGACGCCGAAGGCGGGCTGCTGGTGGGCCGCGACGCGGTCCACGCCGGGCGCAGGCACCCCGAGCGCTTCGAGCCCAATCCGAAACGACTCATCGACCGCCCCTCCACATTGCTCGGTGAGCGCGAGTTCGCGGTCCCCGAGCTCATCGCGGCGGTCCTGGACGCGGTGTCAGCCGAAGCCCGGCGCGTGATCGGTGCGCCCGAGCAGGTCACGCTCACCGTCCCGGCCGAATGGGGCCCGGCCAGAAGGAAAGTGGTGGAGGACGCGGCGACGCGTTCAGGCCTCGGCCCGAAGGTCCGCCTCGTGCCCGAGCCGGTAGCGGCCGCGACGTACTACGCCGAGGCGCTCAAGCACCGCATGGCGATAGGTTCCTCCATTGTGGTCTACGACCTCGGAGCGGGCACGTTCGACGCGAGCGTGGTGCGCCGCGACGGGAACGGCTTCACCACCGTGGCCCTGGACGGCCGGGGCGACCTGGGCGGGCTCGACATCGACGCCGCGCTCATCGACCACCTCGGCACCACCTACGGGTCGCGCGAAGGCTGGAAGAACCTGGTGAACCCCACCACGATCGAGGAGCGGCGCCACTTCCGCGAGTTCCAAGAAGAGGTCCGCAGCGCCAAGGAGCGCCTGTCGCGCCACCAGCAGTCCGACATCGCGATCCCGCTGCTCAACCTCGAAGCGCACCTGACCCGCTCCGAACTCGAACGCCTCGCCGAACCGCACCTGGAGCAGACGATCCGCGTCACCCAGGCCGTGATCGCCGCGGCCGGGCTCGACCTCGCGCAGAGCGCGGGCGTGTTCCTCGTCGGCGGCGCGAGCCGGATGCCGTTGGTGGCGACCATGCTCCACCGCGCGCTCGGCATCGCCCCCACGGTGCTCGACCAGCCCGAGGTCGTGGTCGCCGAGGGCAGCGTGCTGTGGACGCAGGCCGACACGACCACCCTGCCGCTCCCGCCGCACACCCCCGCCGCGCCGCCCGCGCCCGTCCAGGCCGCGCCCACACCGCAGCTGCCACCCGCGTCGCCGCCGTACACCAGCCCGGCCCGCACCGCCCCGCACCCGGTCTACCAAGCGCCCCATACCGAACCGGTCCACCGCGACCTGCCGCCCCAGCGCGCCGAGACATTGCCCCTCTCGCCCCCGCAGTCCCCGCCCCGGCCCCAGACCGAGGCCGAACGCCAGAGGGCCAAGCGCTTCGGCCGCCGGTTCCTCGTCGCGTTCATCATGGTGGACGTGCTCATCATCGCCGGCCTCGTCTGGTACTTCGGCAGGCCCGACGAGGACCAGCAGCCACCGCAGAACACCAGCGGCGAGTTCGAACTCGACCTCCCGGACGCCGAACTCGGCGAACTCGTCCAGTCGTTCCCCGCACATGACGGCGCCGTGGTCTCCTTGACCAGCATCGAGACCGACGCGGGGCCGGAGCTGTTCTCGGCCGGCAGCGACCGCAAGGTCTACCGCTGGAGCGCCGACAGCGAGGATCCGGTCGACGACTACGACTTCGAGGACGGAATCCGTTCACTGTGGTCGGTAGACTGGGGCGGCGCCGAGACGGTCGTAGTCGTCGACAGCACCTACCGCCCGCACCTGCTCGACCCCGAAAGTCAGGAGTTCCTCGCACCAGGCGAACCGGTGATGCCCGCCGATGTCGAACCCCAGCGCGTCGCGGTCGGATCCTGGGACGGGGAACCGGTACTCGGCCTCATCTCCGAATCCGAGTGGGAGTTCTTCCAGATCACCACGGGCCTGTCCACGGGCGTCGTGGACCTCCCCTCAGGGCTCGGCTGGGCCAACTTCTTCTTCGCCGACGGGGGCGTGGGCCTTTCCGGCATCGACAACGAGAACCAGATGACCGTCCTGTGGCCGGTGTTCATGTTGACCGAGGGGGGCACCGGGGGCGGCGTCAGCTTCACCTCGGACGCGACCGCGCCCGATGCCGTCCCCGAAGGGGACTCGCCCAACGCTGTCAGCATCGTCTACGACGACGGCGCTCCTTACGCGATGGTCCGCACCACATACGGCGAACTGCGGGTCTGGGACTTGAACACGCTCGACTTCCAGGACGCGGGCCTGGCCGGTCTCATGCCCTCCGACCACGTCTGCGCCGAGATCGTGACGACCGACCGAGGAGAGGCGCTCTTGTACATCGGCGAGGGCGGCACCGGATACGTTTACATCGTCGAGGTCGACGAGCGCATCGAGCTCGGCGACGACACCACCGGCCCGATGACCAAGCAGGCACGAGTGGTCGCAGGCGGCCGCGACTTCGCGGTCACCGGCGACGCGAACGGCAATATTCAGATCTGGAGCCTGGGACAGTGATCACCCTGATCGTGGCGGCGGTCATCGTCGCCGCCGCAACCGCCTACGTCCTCTGGGCCATGAGCCAGGAGCGGCGCATCGAGACCACCGCACACCTCGACGCCCGCCCCAACGAGGTCTGGGCCGTCCTGTCGGACTTCCCCGCCTATGGCGAGTGGAACCCGTTCATCACCGAGATCTCGGGGCTCCTGGCCGAGGACGAGCGCCTCGACGTGGCCTTCACCCAGTCGAACGGGAAGGTCAGCCGCTTCCGCCCCAGAGTGATCCGCGTCTCCCCGGCCCGGCAGATCCGCTGGCTCGGCAAGCTCGGCCCCGGCGGCCTGTTCGACGGCGAGCACTACTTCGTGCTCGAACCCCAAAGCGACGGCACCACCGTCCTCACCCACGGCGAACGCTTCACCGGGATCCTGGTCCCGCTCATGAAAGGCCTCCTGGCCGACACCGAGCACTCCTTCGCCAAGATGAACGAGGCGCTCACCGAACGCGTGGCGTCCAGGGCATGAAAACGCGCCGCGGCCGAAGCCGCGGCGCGAGTGTGGTGACCTACCAGGGCCCGAAGGCCCTCGTCAATCGTTAGAGCACACCGGAACCGGCGAGCTCGGTGACACCGGAGACCGTGTCCGCAACACCTTCGGAGGCGGTGTTGCCGACCAGGCCGCCGACGACCGGGACGTTGCTCGCCACGCCGGTCACCGCGTCGAGAGGCAGCGGAAGCTGCTCCTCGGCGAGGTTCGTGTTCACCGACTCGGTGGTGGCGAGCTCCTTGTGGGACTTGTGCTTGTCGTGGCCGCCGGGGATCTCGGCGTCCGCGCCGCCGTCGCACGAGGCGGTGGCGATGCCGAGGATCGCGATGGCGTTGCCGCACACGTTGACCGGCACCTGGATCGGCGCGTACACCTGGTTGCCGTTGCCCAGGCCCACGTTGTCCTGCGTGGTCAGGTCGCCGCCGCCGGCGAAGTCGGCGCTGGCGCCGCCGTCGCAGCCGGCGCCGGAGACGCCGAGGATCGAGACCGCGTTGCCGCAGGCGTTGATCGGCGCCTGGACGGGGGCCAGGAGCTGGTTGCCCGAGAGCGCCCCGTAGTTGCGCTGGGTGGTGGTGTCGGATTCGGTGACGTGGCCGGACTCGGTGATGACGGCGTCCGAGCCGCCGTCGGACCAGGCGCCGGAGGTGCCGCCGACGGCCGCGGCGATGCCGCTGACGTCGACCGGGACCTGCACCGGCGCGTAGACCTGGTTGCCGTTGGCGAGGCCGACGTTGTCCTGGGTGGTCAGGTCGCCCGCGCCGGCGAAGTCGGCGCTGGAGCCGCCTTCGCAGCCCGCGTCGGCGGTCCCGAGGACCGCGGCAGCCACACCGCAGATGTTGATGGGCGCCTGGATCGGCGCGACCACCTGGTTGCCCGAGAGGGCCCCGACCTGGTCCTGCGTGGTGACGTCAGGGCCCCAGGCGTGGGCGGTTCCGGCGCCGGCGACGAGGACGGCCCCCGCAGCGACGAAGCCGGTCTGCGCGGTCTTGCGTGCCCATGAGTAGCTCAAGAGAAGTCTCACCTTTCAGGGAATTCGTTGTCGTTCTTCCATCACGTGTCCCCCGTGAAGCTCCTTGACTCCGATAGCTTGTGCGCGTTCGATACCGCGAGCTGGGTCTCGCTCGAACAGGGTGCATCGGGGTCGGGGAGAGTTGTCGGTCGGCGGGCCACCGGGGCGGCATCGGAGGGCTGCGGTGCACCGCTGCGCTCCTCGGGCCGTAGGGTCCGGGGCCCGTCGACCGTCCGACCACAGCGCGAACGCCGAGGCCGTCGATATTTGCCCTAGAAGGGCAGCGGGACCGGAAGGCCGCCGCCGAGATCGGAGAGCAGGTCGGTCAGCGGGTTGCCGACGTCGGCCGGCTTCTCCTGACCGGTCTGGCCCTTGACCTGGTCGGCGACCTGGCCGACGGGCGCTTCGGGCTTGGCCTCGGCGCTGGGTCCGGCGGGGACCACCGCGTCGAGTCCGGGGATCGCGTCGACCGGGATCGCGTTGAGCCCCGGCACTTTGCTCGTGACGCCGCCGGCGATGCCGGTGACCGCGTCAGGGGAGACCGGGAGCCCCCCGAGGGCTTCCGGAGTCGCCTGTACGAGGTCGGTGGCCGATTCCTCGGCACCGGTGTCGGCGGCCTGGGCCGCCCCTCCCGCGAGCAGCAGAGCCCCCGTGGCGAGGCCTCCGACGAGGCCCGCCGTACGCGCAGTGCGCATCTTCATCTGCTTTATCGCCTTTCTCCGCATCGCCCGGCTCTGGTCGGCGGCTGGGGAAGCAGCACGGATCGACCGCCGAGCGGTGCAAGATTGCTGAATTGTCAGTGCTTGACCAGCGGGCCCGGGCAGCGCGCGCCTTGACCGGCGCTCGATCTGCCGACTGCGGTTCTCAGCCGCGAACGAGGCGGCTGGATCGCCGCCGGTTCGAGAACCGCCCTCGCTGTCCTGGGGGCCGGTGACACTCCGGCCCGGCCGCTCCTTGCGCGACCACCCTGACTAACTGGAGAGACTGGGGAGCGGTTACGCCCAGACGCGAAGAAATTCGAAAAAATCGCGAAGTTGCGGGCCTGAAATATGCGGATGACTCATATGTCCGCGAGGAAACACGAAACGGCCCTCCACTCCCGCGAACGAATGAACGTCGCCGGAAATGAAGGGCCGCAACCCGAAAGAGTGAGCCGTCTAGCGGATCCGAGGCAGGATCACGGTGTCGTCGCGACGCTCGGAGCCGTCGCCCTCGCCGCCGTCGCGGCGCTTGCGGATCAACTTGATGGTGCGCGAGACCACGAACCACACGAACAGGCCGCCGATGACCACGAGCACGAGGTTGCTCAACAGATCCGAGTACTGCGAGATGATCGGCTGGATCGTCGGGCCGAACGCGAAACCGAGCCCGACCCAGATCGCGTTCCACACCACCGAACCGATCAGGGTGTAACCGGTGAACTTCCAGAACGGCATCTTCTCGATCCCGGCCGGGACCGAGATCGCACTGCGCACCAACGGGACGCAACGCCCCACCAGCACCGCGACCCCGCCCCATCTGGCGAACACCCGCTCGGAGCGCTCGAAGTCCTTGAGCTCCAGCAGCGGCAGCTTCTCGAACAGCCACCGGGTGCGCTCGCGCCCGAACGCGTACCCGACGTAATAGAGGACATAGGCCCCGATCATCGAACCGATCGCCGCGCACAGCATGACCAGCCAGAAGTTCAGCTTGCCGTCATAGGCGAGGTATCCGGCCACCGGCAGGATGAGTTCGGAGGGGATCGGAGGGAAGATCGACTCGATCGCGAGGGCGAGGCCCACGCCGACCTCGCCGAGCGTCGTCATGAGACTGAGCACCCACTCGACCAGGTTCCCCTGATCCTCATGCGGGGGAAGCTCGCCTGCGGCAGCGCTGACTGCGAGGGCCTGACTGAGGATGTTGGTCACGCGGCCAGCGTAACCGGGCCCGTTCATCCCCCGCCTCGGTCGTCGGACCGAACTTCGCACCCGAGGCCTCAATCGTTATACCGAGCAGGCACCGCCTGGTGTCGCACGCGTGCGGGCACACGCCATACTTAGTGGTAATTTCGCGCTTCCCAACGGCTCGCACGACCGGTGACGTCCCGTTCAGCGCTCACCGGATCGCAGTTCGAGGGGGCTTCGATGAGCCGCACGGTCGGGCCGTACAAAGACGTGGCCACCGCCCGCGTGGAGGGCGCCTACGAACTGTGCGAAGGCCTGGACTCCAGCGGCCGGCCCGTGCAGATCCTCACCCTCGGCTCCAGCTCCTCCAAGGACCCCGCCCGCCGCGGCCTCCTCTCCGACACCGTGGCCTGGGCCTACGCCACCGCCGGGCCCGAAGACGCGCCGATCCTCGTCGCCGACCTCGAAGCCGAGCAGCCCTACGTCGTCGTCCTCCACGACGCGCGCCTGCGCGGCGCCGACCGCATCATGGACCGCCTGCTCTCCCTCGGCCCGGCCACCGGCCCGCTCCCCGTCGGCCCCGCCGCCGCGGCCCAGAGAGCCGCCCACCAGCTCGCCGCCGCCCAGCGCTCCGCGGCCCCGGCCTCCCCCGCCGGGCCCTCCTCACCGCCCCCCGCGGGCCCGGGCCCGCTCCTGTCCCCGCCGGTCGTCATGATCGCCGCCCCCAAGAAGCGCTCGCAGCTCAAACCGATCCTCATCGGCATCGCCGCCGTCGTGGTCATCCTCGCGCTCGCCGTGGGCCTGTGGGCGCTGTGGACCGGCGGCGAGGACGACCCCGACGCGCCCGCCTCCGAGAACGGCGACACCGCCGCGGGCGAGACCACCGAACTGCCCACCGACGGCGGCGACGACGCCGGGCAGAGCGACCAAGTCCCGCAATGGGACGCCGAAGCGCCGCAAGAACGCGTCGCCGGAGAGCTCTTCGGCGAAGGCGACCAGACCCAGACCGTCGCGTACGAGAACTGGCCCTTCGCGTTCAAAGTCCCCGCCGACTACACCTGCGAGCAGCAGAACCAGGCCGTGGTCTGCACCGAAGACGACGGCGACTCGCAGATCACCGTCGGCTGGGAGGCCTGCCCCGCGAACTGCTCCGACGACGCCCGCAAGGCCCTGCGCGACGAACTGCCCTACAAGCCGCTCCAGGAACTCGGCAGCGGCGACATCGCCATCGCCGAACGCACCCAGGTCTACGGGCGCTGGCGCGGCTCCCTCAGCGTGTTCGTCACCACCGCCGAGACGACCTTCCACTCCTGGTCCCACGTCGATCTGGCCTCCGAGCGCGGCGGGGAGGGCTGGCAGGTCTTCAACGACGTGCTCAACCAGTCCACGGCCAAAGCTGAAAGCTAGCGCTCGTCCCAGGCCGCCAGCGCCGCGGCGATCACGTCCTCCGACGACGGGGCCGGCTGCGGATTCGCCGGGCCGAGCCCGTGCTGGCCGAGCAGCTCGGTGTAGTTCGCGCTCGCGTAGGAGCGCAACAGGTTCTGGGCGGCCTCGCGCTCATCGTCGCCCAGGCCCGCGCTGACCAGCATCGGGTACTCGAACTGCGCCACCTGGGCCGCGCCGATCGGGGGCTGGATCCCCTCGTCGCCGAGCGCGGCCACCTCGGGCCCGGACATGACCGGCAGGCCGTCCCCGCCCTCGGACGTGTGCTCGTCGACCCCGAACAGGATGATCCACATCAGACTCGCGGCGTGGGTGCGGGGATCCTGGAGCGCCACGTCGACGTCGTCGGGGTAGACCTGGTCGGCCCCCTCGCCCGCGGGGAGCGCCAGGCCGACCGGGGCGCTGGCGGTGGACTCCTGGAACACGTCCCAGTCCTCGGCCAGGTCGGAGCCGGGCATGTTGCGCCACAGGGCGGTCTCGGGGATCCACACGTCGGCGTCGGCGATGGCGGGGTCGCCGGGCAGGACGGCTTCGACGGTGATGTCGGCGCACACGTCGGAGCCGCGGGAGGGGGCGCCGCCGCCGGCGGCCACGAACGCTTCGAGCACGGCGGCCATCTCGGGGGCGGCCGCGACGTCGAGGGTGACCTCGGTGCCGCAGGACTGGACGTGCGCGATGGCGGCGTTGAGGGTGTAGGCGGTGACCGGCGCGAAGACGGCCAGCAGCGCGACGCCGCCGAGGAGGCGGCGGCCCTCTTTCGAGAGGCGCCCTCGTCTGCGGTGTATGCCGGCCATGTGACGAGTGTATGACCTGGGGCAAGCGCAGTCGAGCTCGCGTTTTTCAGTTATCGCCCAGGGACCGTGCGCTACCGTCGCCGCCCGCTGCGGCGTCCGCGCACCCGGGGAGTGCCCGGTGGGACGTCGAGCGGGCGGTGGCGGGCGCTCACCGGCGCCGCGAGCGGCGCTTGGGCGGGGTCAGAAGGTCGGCCACGATCCGCATCGTCTCGGGGACGAGGCGGAAGTAGGCCCACACGCCGCGCTTGTCGCGTTCGACGACCCCGGCCTCGGCCAGGATGCGCAGGTGGTGGCTGACGGTGGGCTGGGACAGGCCCAGCGGCTCGGTGAGTTCGGCGACGCAGGCCTCCTGCTCGGGCGCAGCCTGGATGAGGCTGATGAGCTGGAGGCGGTTCGGATCGGCGAGGGCCTTGAGGACACCCGCGATGCGCTCGGCGTCGGATTTGGAGAGCGTTTCGCCGCTCACCGGCGAGACTGGAGTCTCGGCTTCGACGGTGACTCGCACCATGATCGTGTTCCTTCCGGATTGGTTCCAGTCGGCTCTGGACTAGGCCGCACTGCCATTAATCCAGTTCCAACCCTGAATATGCCCTCGCGTTGTGGCCGGGCGGTAACGACGACGCTTCCGGCTCGCAAAGGGTTTCGGTTCCCGCGGATCGCGGTCGGGATGCACCAAGTCCCGCATCGGATCCACCGCCGAGATTACGCCCGCTGTGCCAGCGGGGCCACCGCTGTCACGGAATCGGTTTGCAGGCCACACGGCGAAGTTATTCGGTTATGGCCGCACTACCAGGAGTTATATCTAAATCTCCCTATGTTCAAGCGCTTGCCGATTCCCAAGTGAGAGTCGCATCACGCTCGGTCATCGAATCGAAGTCCCAAAATATAGAACAGCTCTGATAAGGAGATTAGCGCGCGGGCGCCCGCGGCGGGGCCGCCGAAGGTTTCGACGCGGTTACATCAGTTTGAGAATTCCCACAGAAAGCACGCCGGAGGACGGAACCGGAGGCTCCGTCGCGGGCGTATGGATCAGTGCTGGGGGCTCGCGGTGGAGGCGCGCTCGATCAGCTCGGCCTCGACGAGGAGCTCGTCGGGGTAGGCGGGGTCCTCGACGAGGGCCGCTTCGAGGGCCTTGACGCCCATGTCGTGCAGCGGCAGGGCCACGGTGGTGAGGGAGGGGGTGAGGTCGCGCACGATCGGGATGTCGTCGAATCCGGCCACCGAGACCTGCTCGGGGATGCTCACGCCCGCCTCCCGCAGCGCGGTGCACAGGCCGGTGGCCTGCACGTCCGAGGTCACGAACACGGCCGTGGGAAGGGAGGGAGCGTCGAGGAGCGTGCGCCCGGCCTGGTAGCCGCCGTCGCGGCTGAACGCGGCCGCCACGTGCGTGACCTGCGCGTCCTCGGGCAGCGCGGCGAGGAACCCTTCGCGGCGTTCGCGGACCACTTGCAACTGCTCGGGCCCGGCGACCACGGCGAAGCGGCGGTGGCCCAGCTCGGCGAGGTGTTTCGCCAGGGTCCCGGCGCCTTCGCGGTTGGCGGGCTTGACCACGCGTCCGGGCAGGCCCGGCTGGCCCACGCTGACGACGGTCGCGCCCAGTTCCAAGAGGTCGGCGAGGTGCTCGGCGAGCCGCTGCTCGGCGGCCTTGTCGGTGGTGCGCGAACCGGCCACGATCACCGCGCGCGGCCGGTAGCCGCGCAGCGAGTCCAGGTGCTGGATCTCGGAGTCGGGGTCGATGCCGGTGTCGGCGATGAGGACGCGCACGTTCCGCCGGGCCGCTTCGGCGAGCACGCCGCCGGCGATCTGCCCGAAGTAGGGGTCGGTCACGTCGTGCAGGAGCAGGGCCACGGTCTGGGAGGTCGCGCGGGCGAGGACCTGCGCTCCGACGTTGGGGGCGTAGCGCAACCGGCGGGCCGCTTCCCGGACGCGTTCGCTCAACTGGTCGCTCACCCGGTGCGGGGAGCCGTTGAGCACGCGTGAGGCGGTAGCGACCGAGACGCCTGCGGCTCGGGCGACATCGGCCAGTCGGGCCGGTTGTTTGCGTTCCATCCCGCTGAGGCTACCCACTTGAGGAAAGCGCTGCTCAAGCGGTCCTCAGGCGCCGGTCCCTCCACACTCGCCACACCACATACGCAACAGCGGCAACGCCGATGCCGGCGGCGGCGACCTTGAGCGGATTGGGTCCGGACAGCGGTTGGCGCAGGGCCACAGGGCGCCTGAACGTCAGCTGCGGCCAGCCTTCCTCTTGGGCGAGGCGGCGCAGGCCGCGGTCGGGGTTGACCGCCCTCGGGTAGCCGACGGTGCGCAGCATCGGCTCGTCGGTGATCGAGTCGGAGTAGGCGAAGGAGGTCTCCAGGTCCACGCCGCGCGCTTCGGCGAACTCGCGGATCGCGACGGCCTTGGCCGGACCGGCGGCGTAGAAGTCGACTTCGCCGGTGTAGCGGCCGTCCTCGCCGATGACCATGCGCGAGGCGATCACGTCGGTGGCACCGAGCATGCGTCCGATGGGCGCGACCATCTCCTCGCCGGAGGCGCTGACCAGGACCACGGCGCGCCCGGCGGAGCGGTGGGCCTCGATGAGGGCCGCGGCCTCGGCGTACACGGCGGGCGCGATGAGCTCGTCGAGGGTCTCCTCGACGATCGCGCGCACCTCGTCGGCGGGCCAGCCGCGCGAGAGTTCGGCGATGGAGTCGCGCGTGCGCGCCATCTGGACCTCGTCGGCCGAGCCGCCGAGGCGGAAGAGCAGGTGCGAGTAGGCGACCTTGAGCACGTCGCGGCGCGCGAGGAGGCCGCCTTGGTAGAGCGGCCGGGAGAAGGCGAGGCTGCTGGCCTTCGCGATGATGGTCTTGTCGAGGTCGAAGAAGACCGCGCCGGGCCGCGCCCTCGGGGGCGCCTGCGCGGTTCCGAGCGAGAGTGCCGGTGAGCCGGTGACGGGCTCCGCTGCGTTCATGCCGCCAGTCTAGACAGCACGGCAACCCCGTTTCGACCACTTGTCGCACGCCGCACTCGATGTCGCCGATTCGCCGGGGCAGGCCCCGGCGCGGGGCCCCGGACGGACCGGGTGCCCCGGGATACCCGCCCATTCCCACCTTCTCCACTACCAGTGAAATAGGAACACCCTCCCACCCGCCTACGACAATTCCGGGCCTGTCGCGGATTTGTTGTGACGGGGGTCATGGGCAGGGATTCGGTCGGGCGCGCTCGGGCCGTTCGTGTCGGGGGCTGGCCGTAGGCTGGCGCCATGTCGAAGAGCCAGCGAATCGCCTATGCCTGCGCGGCCTGCGGCGTGCGCGTCCCCAAGTGGGTCGGCCAGTGTCCGGACTGCGGCGAGTGGGGCTCGATGGAGGAGACCGCCGCTCCCCCGCGCCAGAGCGCCGGGCCCGCCGCGAAGAGCACCGGGGTGCGCCGCCCCGCCGCGCCCGCGCTGAAGATCGGCACCGTCTCCGCCGAGCAGGCCGCGAGCCTGCCCACCGGGATCGGCGAGTTCGACCGCGTCATGGGCGGCGGCCTGGTCCCCGGCGGCGTCACCCTCATCTCCGGAGAGCCCGGCGTCGGCAAGTCCACATTGCTGCTCGAAGTGGCCCATAGATTCGGCGAAGCGGGGTACGGCAAGGCGCTGGTCGCCACCGGCGAGGAGTCGGCCTCGCAGGTCCGCCGCCGCGCCGACCGCACCGGCTGCCTCTCCGAGGAGCTCTACCTCGCCGCCGAGACCGACCTGGGCGCGGTGCTCGGCCACGTCGAGGACGTGAAGCCCTCGCTGCTCGTCCTCGACTCGGTCCAGACGGTCCTGGCCCCCGACACCGACGGCGTCCCCGGCGGGGTCACCCAGGTCAAGGCCGTCGCCAGCGCGATCACCCAGGAGGCCAAGTCCCGCAACATGGCCGTGATCCTGGTCGGCCACGTCACCAAGGACGGCGGCATCGCGGGGCCGCGCGCGCTGGAGCACCTGGTCGACACGGTCGTGCACTTCGAGGGCGACCGGCATTCGATGCTGCGGCTGCTGCGCGGGGTCAAGAACCGGTTCGGGCCCTCCGACGAGGTCGGCTGCTTCGAGATGACCGAAGACGGCATCGTCTCGCTGGCCGACCCGTCGGGGCTGTTCCTCGACGACGCGCCGTCGGAGCCCACGCCGGGCACGTGCGTCACGGTCACGATGGAGGGCCGCCGCGCGGTGCCGGTGGAGGTCCAGGCGCTGGTGGGGAAGTCGGTGAAGGACGGCGCGATCCCGCGCCACACGGTCTCGGGGCTCGACCAGGCCCGGTTGAACATGGTGCTGGCGGTGCTCACCCGGCGCGGCGGCATGCGGCTGCTCGACCGCGAGGTGTACGCGACCACGATCGGCGGCATCCGGGTCCGCGAGCCCGCCTCGGATCTGGCGTTGGCGTTGGCGCTGGTGAGCGCGGAGCAGGAGATCGCGGTGAGCGCCGACCTGGTGGCGATCGGCGAGGTCAGCCTCACCGGTCAGGTGCGCCGCACGGTCAACGCCGACCGCAGGATCAGCGAGGCGGCCCGCCTGGGCTTCAAGACGGCGATCGTCCCCAAGGGATCGGTGTCGGAACGCCACCGCGGCATCGAGGTCATCGAGGTGGAGACCATCAACGACGCGAAGCAGGCGGCGGCGAGAACCTGGGCCCGCCGGGGCTGACGCAATCGAGGTTGCCTCGATCGTCCAACGCCGCTTAGGTTGGCGCGATGGTGTCGATTTCTGGTGACGGTGCGGCCGTTGAGGACTTGCGGACCGAGCGGTTGACGTTGCGGGTGTGGACGGCCGCTGAGGCCGCCGCGGTGGTCGAGGGCGGGCGCCGGGCCGATTGGGCCGAGGATTTTCCCGCCGAGGGCGATGCGACGATCGCGCCGCTGCTCGCGGCGAATCCGGGGTGGTCGGGACCGTTCGGGCACCGCTTGGTCGCCGAGCGGGAGAGTGGTCTCGTGGTGGGGTCGCTGGGGTTGTTCTGGCCGCCCGCGGCGGGCGTGGTCGAGCTGGGGTACGGGATCGTGGCGCCTCGGCGCGGGCGGGGGTATGCCCCCGAGGCGGTCGGTGCGCTTGTGGCGCAGGCGTTCACCTCGCCTGAGGTGAAGCAGGTGTTCGCGACGGTGAAGCCGGCGAATCCGGCTTCGGTTCGGGTGCTTGAGAAGTCGGGGTT
The DNA here is from genome assembly GCF_040645615.1 of Glycomyces sp. NPDC046736. Taxonomy (NCBI): domain Bacteria; kingdom Bacillati; phylum Actinomycetota; class Actinomycetes; order Glycomycetales; family Glycomycetaceae; genus Glycomyces; species Glycomyces sp. NPDC046736. The sequence continues at coordinate 92,744 of NZ_JBEYYO010000016.1, forward strand.
CCGCCGGATCGGTCTGGACGCCTCCAGCGGCCTGATCCGTTACGAGGCAGCGCCTCTCGGCTGATCGCCTGGGTGGGCGGGTCTTCCTACGCTCAGGGCATGACCGAACCGTGGTTGTTCTCGCTCGTCGTGCTCGCCGGCGTGGTGGCGCTCGTCGCGTTGGTGCGCAAGTCGCGGTCCCGACGACCCGGCCGCTCCCGGCGGCGCGGCGGGGACTCCGGCGACGCCGGGTCGTATTACGGCGGCGATTCGCATTCGCGCGATGACGACCGCGGAGGCGGCTGGAGCTTCTGGGGCGGTGGCGATTCCGGCGGTGGTGACTCCGGGGGCGGCGACGGCGGCGGGGGCGATTGACCGCGATCAGACGCGGCGCGGGCCTTCCAGGCTCGCCTCGTGCAGCAGACGCTTGCGGCGGCGGGCGAGCGCGGCCATCTCCGCGTCGATCCTGTCGAGTCCTTCGCGCAGCAGCGACCGTGAACGCTCGCATGGTCCTTCACCGTCTTCGGCCACGCACGGCAGCAACTCCCGGATGACCTTAGTGGACAATCCGGCTTCGAGCAGGTCCCTGATCCGCTCCACCCGCGCCGGGGCGCTCTCGCTGTACCGGCGGTATCCGGCCCGGTCCCGTGCGGGTTCGAGCAGCTGCTGCTCCTCGTAGTAGCGCAGCAGGCGCGGGCTCACTCCGGTGCGGCGCGACAGCTCTCCGATCAGCAACATGACCTCCGGCACAATCGTTTGGGCTTCACATCGGTGTGAAGCCATAACGTCGCGGTCATGACCGATATTGCACTCGCGACCCAGATCACCGGCTCCGGCCCCGGCATCGTCCTCGCCCACGGCGCGGGCGGCGGTATCGAAGCGAACTTCGGGTCCCTCATCCCGCTGCTCGCCGAGGGCCACACGGTGACCGGTTCGGACTACCCCGCCGACGACACCCCGCTCGACCTCGACGCCCTCGCCGACGCACTGGTCGCCGAGGCCGCCACCGGGCATTTCACGATCATCGGCTACTCGCTGGGCGCCGCGGTCGCGGTGCGAGCCGCGGTCCGCCACCCCGACCGGGCCCGCGGCCTCGTGCTCGCGGCCGGGTTCGCGAAGGCCGACAACCGGCTGCGTCTGGCCCTCGAACTCTGGCGGCTGCTGCTGGCGGCCGGGGAGCGGAAGGCGTTCGCGCGGTTCGTACTCGGCTCGGCGTTCAGCCCCGAGTTCACCAACGACCTGTCGCCGCTCGCGCTCACCGGGTCGCTCGCCCAGATCGGGTCCGCGATCCCCGGGGGCACCGCCGCCCAGGCCGCGTTGGGCGCCTCGGTGGACACCACCGCGGACCTGGCGAAGATCGACGTGCCCACCCTGGTCGTCAGCGCCACCCGCGACCTGCTCGTGGACCCGGCGAACCACCGCTTCCTCGCCGAGCACATCAAGCACGCCGAATACGCCGAGCTCGACGCGGGCCACGTGTTCATGGCCGAGCGACCCGACGCCTGGCACGCCCTGGTCCTCGACTTCCTGGGTCGCCGAGGGCTTTAGAGCCCCAGTTTGGACAGTTCGGTCCGAGAGGCCACGCCGAGTTTCGGGTAGGCCTTGTAGAGGTGGTAGCCGGCGGTGCGCGGGCTCAGGTAGAGCTGTTCGCCGATCTCGCGGTTGCTCAGGCCCGCGGCGGCGAGTCTGACGACTTGCAGCTCTTGCGGAGTGAGCTTCTCGGCGAGGTCGGGGGCGGCCTCCACCGGGCCCGCGTCCCCGGCGGCCCGCAGTTCACGGCGCACCCGCTCGGCCCACGGTTCGGCGCCCAGGCGCTCGAACACCGCTGCGGCCGAACGCAACCGCTGCTTCGCCTCGTTGACCCGCCGGGCCCGGCGCAGCCATTCGCCGTACAGCAGGTCGGTGCGCGCGGCCTCGAACGGGACCCCGTCGCCGTCACCGCCCAACGCGGCCTGGTGGTGGAGCTCGACGGCCCGCTCGTAGTGGGCGCCGGCCTCGGCGTCGGCGGCCAGCAGGCCCCGGCAGCGCTCGGTGACCGCCTGAAGATGCGGCTGCTCGTCGGCGGCGGCCCATTCGGCGTACCACTCGAACGCGGCCGCGACCGGGGCCACGTCCCCGGTGCGCACGGCGGCCTCGACGGCCACCGGCACCAGCGTGAGCATCTCCCCCGGCGCGTTCGAGTTGAACTGGGTCATGAGCCGGTGCAGCGCTTCCTCGTTGCGGCCCAACGAGAAGTCGAGCAGCGCATAGGCGGTGTCGGCCACCACCACGGTGTCGGCGGGCGAGTCGGCCCGGGCCGCGTCCACGAGTTCCCGCACCCGCTCCTCCTGGCCGCGCCACGCGGCGATCGGCGCGAGCAGGTGGGCGCGGGCCTTGACGGGGCCGATGCGCTGGCCCAGTTCGACCGAGAGCTCGATCGCGTTGTCGGCCAGCGCTTCGGCGTCCTTCCAGCGGCCGCGCTGGAACTCGGTGAGTCCGTTGAGGATCAGGAGCCGGGGCAGGGGTCCGATCGCGCCACTTTGGCGGGCCTCGCGCATCGCGCCGGAGGCGAGCTGCTCGGCGGCGGCCACGTCGCCGACGAGGGTCTGCCACCACGCGACCATCGCGCGGTCTTCGATGGGCACCGATTCGCCGAAGCCGACGTGGATGGCGATGAGCCTGCGCAGCGCCTCGACGGCTTCGGTGATCGTGACGGTGCAGGAGCGGTTGAATCCGCCGGTGCCGATGGCCAGGTCGCGGACCCACGGGGAGTGGTCGATCCCGAGGCGTTCGGCGTGCTCGGCCGCGACTTCGGCGCGGGAGAAGTCCCCTGCCTGCCAGGCGAGTTCGACGGCGCGGAACAGCGGGTAGCCCGCGGACTCGGGTTCGGCGGCGATGAAGTGGTCGGCCGCTTCCATGTAGAGACGGTAGGCCTCGCGCACGTCGTTGTTCCACGCCGCGACCGTCCCGGCGATGATCGTGGCCCGGGCGTGGATCTTCCGGTCGCTCGTGGACCGTCCTATTTGGGCGCACAACTCCCATGCCTTGGGGCCGTTGCCTGCCGCGGCGGCCGCTTCGGCCGCCCTCAGGAGACGGCGGCCTCGTTCGGGCCCTTCGGGAGTGAAGGAGGCGGCGCGTTCGAACACGGCGAACTCGACGTTGTGCCCGCCGCACGTGGAGGCGCACACGGCGGTGGCCTCCAATGCCGCGGCCACGTCCTCGTCAGGGCCGGTCGCGGCGGCGGCCAGGTGGTGGGGCCTGCGGTAGTCCTCGGGGTCGAGCACGTCGGCGATGATCCGGTGGACTTCGATGCGGCGGAACATCGGCGCGCCCTGGTAGGCGGCGGTGCGGATGAGCGGGTGGCCGAACGCGAAGCGGCCCCCTTCGAAGCGCACCAGGTCGTCGGCTTCGGCGGGCGCGAGGTCGGTGAGCTGCGCGCCGAGTTTCGCGGCGGCGTCGAGGATGAGCGCGGTGTCGGCCGCGTCCTCGGCGGCGATCACCAACAGGAGCGTGCGGGTCAGCTCGGGGAGGCGTTCGATGCGGTCGCCGAAAACCTGCTTGAGGCGGCCGGTGGTGGTGCGCGGGCCGTGCCATTCGACGGCCAGGCGCGTGTCGGACTCTACTGTGGGCAGTTCCAGGAGTGCCAGCGGGTTCCCTTCGGCGGCACGCAGCAGGCGCGTTCGTGACGCGTACGAGACCCCGCTGAGGCGCTCGCCGAGCACCGCTGCGGCGGCCTCGTCGTCCAAGGGGCCCAAGCGGATCTCGTCGAGCCCGGGGGTCGGGAAGTGGGGAGCGTAGCCTTCGCGCACCGCGATGAGCACCGCCGCCGACTCGGCGGCGAGGCGCTTGGCGATGAACAGCAGGACGGCCGCCGAATCGGGGTCGAGCCAATGCGCGTCGTCCACGACGCACAGCACCGGCCGCTGCCCGGCGGCCTCGGTGAGCAGGCTCAACGCGGCCAGGCCCACGGTGAACCGCAGGTCGCCGGGCGGAGCGCCCTTGTCGGGGGCCGCCGCCAGGCCCAGGATCCGCGAGAGCACGCACGCGTGGTGCTCCGGTATCGCCTCCAGGTGGCCCGCGAGCGGCAGGAGCAGCGCCTGAAGGCCCGCGAACGACCACGTGGCCTCGGATTCGACGCCGGTGCAGCGCAGCACCGTGAAGTCCTCCGCGGTGGCGGCCGCGGCCGTCACCAGGCTCGACTTGCCGATGCCCGCCTCGCCGCGCAGCACCACCGCGCCGCCCCTTCCGCTTCGGGCGTCGGCGATCAGGCGGGCGAGGGCGGCGGTCTCGGTGTCGCGTCCGTACAGCACGCGTCCAACGGTACCGCCGCCGGGCCGATCCGCCAGGTCCCCGGACCCGGTCCCAGGACCAAAGGACCAGGCCACCTCGGGCCTCGTCACCGTTAGAACGGGGCGGGCATCGGGGTCGCCTCCCTGGCCTCGGACAGCGCGCGGCCCCACCATCCGAGCTCGTCAAGCATATTCTTGGCCGCGGGCTCCTCGTCGGCGAACTTGGTGAACTCGCCGTTCTCGTTGAAGTGCTGGTAGAACCGCGGGAACGCGATCGAGTTGCGGATGGTGAGGGTGCGCAGCTCGGGGAAGACCTGACGCAGGTGCTGCGCGGCGTGCTGCCCGCCGGTGATCTTCCCGCCGTAGGTGACCAGCGCCACGGGCTTGGCGGCCCATTCGTTCATGTAGTAGTCGATGGCGTGCTTGAGCGCCGCGGGGATCGACATGTTGTACTCGCCGGTGACCACCACGAACGCGTCGGCGCGGTGCAGCCGCTCCGAAAGCGCCGCGACCTGCGCGGACGGGTCGCCCTCGGTCGCCCACATGTCCTGCTCGGTGAGGTGCTGCGGCAGGTCGGCGTCGAGCAGGTCGATCAGGTCGACCTCGAACTCGCCGTGCTGCGCGGCGATCTCGGCGATCCACTTGGCGGGCACCGGACCCCAGCGGCCCTCGCGGGTGGTCCCGATGATGACGGCCAGCTTCAGTTTGTCGCTCATGATGTTCCGTTCCTTCGGACTCGTGCGGTTCGAACTCGAAGCTACGGACGAGGCGACGGGCGGGGCATCTGTCGCTCGACTGGACCCCGACTGGGACCGTCGACCTGCCCGGGCCGGTCGGCGCATTCGGTCGGTCGACGGATGCGGGCACGGTCGACTCCTTCTTAGCGTTGCGCCCATGACCACCACAGCAGCGGCCCCCGAAGCGGCCGCCACCACCAGATGGCCGGCGATCATCGCCGTCGGCTTCGCCCAACTCGTCGTCGCCGGAGGCATGTCCAGCCTCGCGGTCGCCCTGCCCGCGATCCGCACCGAATTCGGCGTCACCGAGGCCGCCACGGCCTGGGTGCTCCTGTCCTACGCGCTCCCGATGGGCGCCGTCGCGATCGGCGCGGGCCGCCTCGCCGACCGCGCCGACCTGCGCGCCGTGGCCGTCTTCGCCATGACGGCCCTCGCGGCCGGTTCGATCGCGGCCGCTCTCGCCCCCTCGTTCGCGCTGCTCATCGCCGCGCGTGCGCTCAGCGGCCTGCTCGGCGGGCTCCTGTTCGGGATGACCGGCCGCATCATCGTCACCTCGGCCACCGCCTCGCAGCGCGGCCGGGCCATGTCGGTGATCGCGCTGCTCATGACGATCGGCGGCATGGGCATGGTCGGCGCGGGCGGCTTCATCGTGGCCGCGTTCGACTGGCGCGGCCTGTTCTGGGTCTTCGCGATCCTCTCGGCCGCCGCCCTGGCCGCGCTCGCGGTCGCGGTGCCCAGCAACGGCACCGGCCTGCCCCGGCCCGACCGGACCCTGCTCGTGGAGGTCGCGACGTCGGGCGGCGCGATCACGGCGTTCCTGCTGGCGTTCGAGTACGTCGACTCCGACCCTTGGATCGCGTTGGGGGCCTTGGTTTCGAGCGTCGCGCTGGCGACGGTGTGGGTGCGAAGGCCCGCGTCGGCACCGACGGTCGCGCTGCTGCGCTCGCCGGTCATGGCCGGGGCGCTGCTGAGCCTGACGTTGCTGTCGTCGGTGACGGGCCTGCTGAACTTCAGCCTGCCGTTCCTGCTCACCGACGTACAGGGCGTGCGCCCCGAGCTGGTGTCGACGGTGATGCTCACCTTCATCGGCGGCGTCGCGGCGATGACGCCGCTCGCGGGCTGGCTGGCCGACAAGCTCGGCCCGGGCCGCGTCTCGCTGGCCGGAGCGGCACTCGTGGTCGCGGCGATCGTGCCGCTGCTGTTCGTGAACGCCGAGACCGGCCTGGTCGACCTCGGAGTGCGAATCGGCCTGGTGGGCTTGGCCTTCGGGATCTTCAACACCCCGATGAACACGCACCTGCTGGTCTCGGCCCCGCCCGAGCAACCGGGCACGGCCGGAGCATTCCTGGCCACGACACGCACCATCGGGACCTCACTGGGCCCGGTCGTCGCGGCGCTGGCCTGGGGCCTGGGCACGACGGCGGTCGACGGCTACCGCCTCTCGGCCTGGACGATAGCCCTGATCCTCGTGGCGGGAGCGGCCCTCCAGGCAACGACGAAGCCCTGGCGAACTCCGACCCCCGCGAATTGAGAGCAGCGCGGAGCGGGCATTTCGGCCGCACGACCCAACTGATTCTTGGGCCCCCGGTTCAAATACCGTGCCACAGGGGTACGACAAGAAAATAACGACCGCGCAGGTCCCACGCCACAAGGCGTGGGACCCGCGCGGCACTCACGTTTTGCGAGGCAAGGGAAGTGTCGGTGCCTCGCGCGATCATTGATTCGGGGGCGCTTGTGGCGCGACACGCCCGAGCGCGGGGGTTGGTCCCTGCGGTCGGGCGTGTCGGAACTCGATTGCCCCCGACTGCAATGATCGCGCGAAGGTACGACATCGCCCCGAAGCGAGCGACACTCGCACGCGAAAGCGAGGACCGGGGCGGTCGGCGGCGAGTGTCGGTGCCTCGCGCGATCATTGATTCGGGGGCGCCTGCGTGGCGACACGCCCGACCGCGTGTGCAGCACCCGTCATGCCGATGTCGTACCCATGCGGGATCGTTGTAACCGGGGGCTTTCGGATTCCGACACGCCCGAGCGCGGGGGTGGGCGTGTCGCCTGCTGCGCTTACAGGTCGAGCTTGGCGAGTTCCGTTCGCGAGGAGACGCCGAGCTTCGGGTAGGCGTTGTAGAGGTGGTAGCCGACCGTCCTCGGGCTGACGAACAGCTGCTCTCCGATTTGGCGGTTGGTGAGGCCGTCGGCGGCGAGGCGGACCACTTGGAGTTCTTGCGGGGTCAGCGATTCGGCGAGGTCGGGTTTGGCCTCGATCGCCGTCGAGTCGCCCGCGGCTCGCAGTTCGCCTTGGGCCCGTTGGGTCCACGGGACCGCACCGAGGCGTTCGAAGACCTCGGTGGCCTCCCGCAGGTGCGCCCGCGCCTCGTTGATGCGGCGGGCGCGGCGCAGCCATTCGCCGTAGACCAGCTCGGTGCGCGCCCGCTCGAACGGGTCGATGTCGTCGGCCCGGTGCAGCTCCACCGCCCGCGCGTAATGCGTGCCCGCCTCGGCCTCGATCGCCATCAGGCCGCGGCAGCGCTCGACGAGCGCCTCCCAGTACGACCGGCCCGTGGCGTCCGCCCAGTCGGCGAACCAGTCGAAGGCCTCCTTGACCTCCGCGATCCTCCCCGACCGGAACGCGGCCTCCACCAGCGTGGGCACCTGCGTGAGCACCTCCATCGGCGAAGTGCCCTCCGCGATGCGCTGCAACCGGTCGAACGCCGCCTCATGGCGGCCCAGGCCCAGCTCCAGCAGCCCCAGCGCGGTGTCGGCGGGGATCACCGAGTCCTCGGGCGCGTCCTCGATGGCGGCCGCGACCAGTTCGCGGCAGCGCCGCTCCTCGCCGCGGATCGCCGCGATCGGCAGCAGGACCCAGATGCGGCCCTGCATGAGGACGCGGCGGTCGTGCTGCTCGTGCGCGAGCTCGATCGCGCTGGTGGCCGAGGCTTGAGCGTCAGCGTAACGTCCATAGTGGAGTTGCGTCTGCGCGCGCACCAGCAGCGCGCACACCAAGGGCCCCATGGCACCTCGCACCCGGCAGTCGCGCACCTGCTCGGTGGCCGCCTGGTGCGCCGCGGGCACGTCTCCGGCCAGGAGTCGCCAGCGCGCGGCCAGGACCTGGTCGAAGGCTTTGAAGTCCTCGTGGAGCGGCTGGTAGTAGTCGTAGAGCGAGCGCAGCGCGTCGACCGCTTCCCCGGCGGTGTCGTCGGGCTGGCGGTTGAGGCCGGCGGCGGCGCGGGCGAGGCGGCGGACCCAGGCGTTGTTGGAGCCGCCGTACTTGGAGGCCAGGCCCGACGCGTACTTGACCTTCGCGAAATCGCCTGTCTCCCAGGCGTTCCAGACGCCGCGCAGGAGCGGGTAGCCGGTGTTCTCGTGGCCGGTGGCGGCGTAGTACTCGGCCGATTCCATCCACACGTCGAAGCCCTTGGAGTCCCCGGCCCAGGACAGGATCGTGGCCCGGATGAGGGCGGTGCGGGCCAGGAGCACGTGGTCGTCGGTGAGGCGCTCGGCCGCTTCGGCCAGTTCCACGGCTTTGCCGGTCATGCCTGCCGCGTAAGCGGTCTGGGCGGCGGCGACGAGGCGGCGGGCGCGGTGGTAGGGGTCGGGGGTGAAGCTGGCGGCGCGTTCGAGGGCTGCCATCTCGGCGACGCAGCCGCCGCGTTCGGCCTCATAGGACGCGATGGATTCGAGTGCGGCGGCGGCGTTCTCGTCGAGGCCGGTGGTGGCGGCGGCGAGGTGGCGGGCGGCGCGGATGTCGTCGTCGCCGAAGGCCTCGGACAGGGCCCGGTGGGCTTCGATGCGGCGGGCGCGCGGCGCGGAGTGGTATGCGGTGGAACGGATCAGCGGGTGCACGAACTCGATGCGGCCGCGGTGGTAGCGCACCAGATCGTCCACTTCGGCCGGTTCGAGGTCGCGGAGGCTGCAATTGAGCCGCACCGCGGCTTCGGCGATCACGGCGGTCTCGCCGGTCTCCTCGGCGGCGGCGAGCAGGATGATCGTGCGGGTGCAGTCGGGGAGGGCGATGATGCGTTCGGTGAACGCCTGTTTGATGCGCGAGGTGGTGGAGTAGCGGCTGTTGGAGGTGTCGGCCCGCAGCAGCGACTCCTCGTTGTCGGCGGCCGGGAGCTCCAGCAGCGCCAGCGGGTTGCCCTCGGCCATGCGCAGGATCCAGTCGCGGCTGGTGAACGGCAGGTCGTCGGTGCGGGTGTCGAGGATCGCCTGGGAGGCGGCGAGGTCGAGCGGGCCGAGGGTGAGTTCGGGGATGCCCGGCGCGGGGAAGTCGGGCGCGAACCCGTCGCGCACGACCAGGACCATGCCCAGCGATTCGGTGCCGAGGCGCCTGGCGGCGAACAGGAGTGCGTTGGTGGAGTCGCGGTCGAGCCAGTGGGCGTCGTCGATGACGACGTAGACCGGCTGCTTCGCCGAGGCGTCGACCAGGAGGTTCAGCAGCGCGAGCCCGACCTGGAGCGAGTGGGCGCGGCCGGTGCCGTCGCCCATGCCCAGGGCGGTGCGCAGGGCTTCGGCCTGGGCCGCGGGGAGGCGGTCGATGCGGTCGAGCAGCGGGTGGAGCAGCATTTGCAGCCCGGCGTACGACCAGGTGTGCTCGGCTTCGACGCCGAGGGTGCGCAGCACGGTGAAGCCTTCGGCGCGGCCGATGACGGCGTCGACGATCGCGGATTTGCCGATGCCGGGTTCGCCGCGCACGACCAGAGCGCCGCCGTGGCCGACGCGGGCGCCGTCGAGGAGCGCCTGGATCGCGTCCAGCTCCGAGTCGCGTCCATAGAGGACGGTTCGGTGCGAGGCGTCGCGGTCGACCGGATCGGCCTCGGCCAAAGCACCGCGGGACGGGTCACCGCTCGCGCGCGCGAAAGCGGGGGCGGGATTCGGCTTCGACCGCACGGCGACTCCATCCTCACGACGACCGGGGACCTTCCCAGCGTATCGGCGGTGCCCGCCGATCGCATCTGTCATTCGACTGGGGTGTACCGGGGCCGGTTTGACCTGGGCGAACGCGGTCGCCTACCGGGTTCGCGCACCAGTCGCCGACCCCGGTCGTTCGACTGGGGCGCACGGGCGCGGACGCTCGTAGCGTTCAGGCCATGACCGCTCCAGCAGACACCCACGGACGGCCGTCCACCAGGGCGACGCCGGACCCAGCGAAACCCGCCGCGAGGCGGAGCCGCACCACGCCGCCGACCGACACGCGTCGCGCCGTGAAGCGACGGCAGACGACGCTTCCGACCGCGCCTGTGCGCACCACCGATGCGGCGGAGGAGGCACGGACGACGAAGTCGCTCGCCTCGGAAGCCGTGTCTGCGCAAACGCACCCGCGCGCCGCCGATGCGGTGGCGGACGAGGGAGCGGGGACGACAGCACCAAGGCCTGCCGCAGCGATCGCCGAAGGGCCGCAGCCGAAGGCGTCGACCGGCAGTGCGGGAACCGCGGACGGGCGGTCCCGCGAAACCGAGCGCGCCGCCAGGTCGAAGACCCCGTCGCACCGGCGCGCTGTGGCGTTCACCGCCGCCGCCGCGCAGGCCGTCGCTTTCACCTCGGCCGCACTGCTCTTGTTCCTGTGCACGGACATCGCCGCGGAGTTCACCGCCTCGTCCGCGAGCCGGTGGTGGCCGCTGGGGGCGTTCGCGCTGGCGATGACCTTGGCCGCCAACGCGACCCGCCGCACCGGGGACCTCGGCCGGGCCAGGTACACCGGCGCGCTCGCCTTGGGCGGCTTGACGCTCGGCTCGCTCGCCCTGGCGCTCGCGCCGACGTTCTGGTTCGCCGTGGTCGCGGCCGGAGCGACCGGCGCGGCCGCGGGACTGGTCGTGGCGATCGCGGGCCGTGTGCTCGCGGCCGTCGAGTACGGCGACGGCTCGGCCTCGGTCGCGCTCTCGGCGGCGGCCCTGCTCACGGGCATCATCGCGGGAACCGGAGCGCTGTTCCTGCTGCCGCTGTACGGCTGGCGGGGCGTGTTCGGCCTCGTCGTGGTCGCCGGCGTCCTGGCGGGGTGGAAATTCGCCGAGCTTGTCCCGATACGTGCGCAGCGTAAGCGAACAGACACGTGAGCTTCAACTGAAACCCGTGTGGCGGACGGGACTTCAGTGGCACCATGGGCCGTCCGGGTATTCGGAGGTTTTACCCGGGACGCGGGCACCGGCAATCCTGTGGCGGTGTCCGGGCGAGGGCTCTGGGGAGGTTCGAGACCCCAGGGCCCTCGTCTTGTACTTCAGGCCGGCTTCGGCGCGAGCCTGGTGCGCGGCCCGGCCCGCAGCACCCCCGATTCGAGCGGCCGGTCCACGATCTCCTGCGCCAGCGCGGCCACCCCGAGCAGCGCGTCCAAGTCGACGCCGGTCTCGACGCCCATGTCGTGCAGCATGTGCACGACCTCCTCGGTGGCCACGTTCCCCGAGGCGCCGGGCGCGAACGGGCACCCGCCCAGGCCCCCCACGCTCGCGTCGAACTCGGTGATCCCCCGGTCGAGCGCGGTGAGCAGGTTGGCGAGCGCGGTGCCGCGGGTGTCGTGGAAGTGCATGAGCATCGGCAGGTCGGTGGCGACGGCGTCGAGCAGGTCGGTGACGCGCCGCGGCGTGCCCATCCCGGTGGTGTCCCCGAAGGCCACGCGCCCGGCCCCGGCGGCGTCGGCGGCCTCGACGATGCGGGCCACCTGGGCGGGGTCGATGTCGCCTTCGAAGGGGCAGCCGAAGCTGGTGGCGATGATGACCTCGACCGACGCGAGGCGCTCGCGGGCCAGGTCGCAGATGTCGGGCAGCTCGGCGAGGGACTCGGCGACGCTGCGGCCGATGTTGGCCCGGTTGTGGGTCTCCGAGGCGGAGACGACGACTTCGAGCGCGGTGACCCCGGCGTCGAGCGCGATCTGCACGCCGCGCCGGTTCGGCGCGAGCGCGGAATAGCGGATGCCCGGGTGCTGCTCCATCGCGGCCCACACCTCGGCCGCGTCGGCCATCTGCGGGACCGCTTTGGGGCTGACGAAGCTGACGGCCTCGATGCGCGAGAGCCCGGTGCGCGCGAGCGCGTCGATGAGGCGGATCTTGTCCCCGGTGGGCACGGGCGGCTCGTTCTGGAGGCCGTCGCGGGGGGCGACCTCGCGAAGGACGACCCGTTCGGGCTGGTGCATTGCGCCTCCCTGCATCACGCCCGGGCCACCCCCGGACCGCCTACGACCCCATGCTAACCCGCCTTCCCGCAATGCGAGACACCCGAACAACGACGAACCGGACGCGGTGGACGCACCACGGCCCGGTCGCCGCGCCCGCATACAGTCGCCCCGTGTTCCCGCTCTCCCTCATCCTCGCCGCCGCGGCGCTGACCGCATCCGCGATGACGGCGATGGCCGCGCGGCGCGATCGGCGGCACGCGAGGCCCTTCGTGCTCGGGTCGGTCGCGTTGGGGCTGCTCGGCCTGGCCATCGCCGTTCACGCGTACGGGCAGGCGACCATGTTCTACTTCATGATCGACGAGCAGTGCCCGGGACGCGGCGCCGGTGAGTTCGTCGCCTTCCGCGAACGCTTCCTGCCCGTGAGCGGCGCCCTCGAATGCACGGGCCGCACGATCCAACTCGTGCCTGCGTGGGTCAACCCCACGCTGATGCCGCTGCTGGCCGCCGCGGTGCTCGCCGGTCTCGCCGCTGGCTTCGCGCGGCGGCGGGGGCTTCGGGTTGGGGTCTAGCCGTAGCGTTCGACCAGGGCTGCGGCCTTGTTCTTCAGGGCCTCGCGCAGCGACTGCGGCGTCAGGGCCTCGGCGTCTTCGCCGAGTTGCCATAGTGCCCATTCCGCGTGGCGCGCATCCTGATAGGTCGCTTCCAGACGCAGCCAGCCGTCGGCCTCGGGTTCCTCGGCCCTGACCGCCACCGCGCCCGCGAACAGGTCCTCGCGGCGATCCGGGGCGACCCTCACCTGGACCGCGATGTGCCCCTCGGCTAGAAACCGGGCGCTGCGTTCGTGCCAGATCCGTTCGAGGTCGACCCCCTCGGGCCGCTCGGCCGCCTCTGCCAGCGTCTTTGCGGCCAGGACCCGCGAGAGCCGGTACGTGCGGTCCTCGCCCTCCCTCGTGGCGAGCAGGTAGCCCCGGCCTCGGACCGTGACCAGGCCTATCGGGTCCACCGTGCGCCACTGCGACTCCCCACCAGCGGCCGCGTAGTTGAGCCGCAGCCGCCTTCCGTCCAGGACCGCCCTGCGCACCTCCTCCATCGCCTCGCGCGGCACGTCCTCGGCATCGGCCCGTCTCGAAAGCAGGTCCGTCTCCGGTTCGACCAGGAACCGCCGAGCCGCGTCGCCTGCGACCGCCCGGTGGCTCTCCGGCAGCGCATCGACCACCTTCCGCGCCGCCGAAGCCAGCGCCGGACCGAGCCCGAACGCCCCGCCGGTCGTCAGCAGCGCGAGCGCCTCGTCGCGGCCCAAACCGGTGAGCTCGGTGCGGAAGCCCGGGAGCAGCGCGAAGCCGCCGTGGCGGCCGCGTTCGGCGTAGACCGGGACGCCCGCCGCCGAGAGCGCATCGATGTCGCGCAGCACCGTGCGCGTGGAGACCTCCAGTTCGCGGGCCAGCGCGGGCGCCGAGAGGCGGCCGTGCTGTCGCAGGAGCAGGACGAGGGAGACCAGGCGGTCGGCGCGCATTCGCGAACTCTATCGGAATACATGACACAAGATGTCGTGTATCGCTGGCAGGCTCATCTGCGCGGCGGCCACGAGGCCGCCCGCGACGAATGGAGACCGCTGTGGAACGTACCGCCGTCAACCCCGTGACCTGGTCGCTCGACCTGGGATTCAACCAAGGCGAGCTCGTCTCGGGTCAGTCCCGGACCCTGTACTGCTCGGGGCAGACCGCGATGAGCGCCGAAGGCAAGCCCGAGCACGAAGGCGACCTCGCCGCGCAGCTGGCGCTCAGCCTCGACAACCTGGAGGCCGTGCTCGCCGAGGCGGGCATGGGCCTGGCGAACCTGGTGCGGCTCAACGTCTACACCACCGACGTGGACCTGCTCTTCGCCCACTACGGCGGCCTGGCCGCGCGCCTGGGGAAGGCCGGAGCGAAACCGGCCACCACGATGCTCGGCGTCACCCGCCTGGCGATCCCGGGTCAGATGGTCGAGCTCGAAGGGACCGCCGTGGATTAACCGGGGTCGAGCGCTCGCAGGGCCGCCGCGCGCAGCAGCGCGGCGGTCTCCTGGGTGCTCACCTCGTCGCCGAGCGCGAGATAAGGGGTGGAGTTCATCAGGCCGAACGCGCCGTGCGCGAGTACCCGCGCCTGCTCGGGTTTGAGCCCCGGCCGCAGGCGGCACAGCACGCCCACCCACTCCTCGACGTACACCCTCTGGAGCTTGCGCACCTCGCGGCGCGGCTCCTCGGGGAGGCGGTCGAGTTCGTGCAGGTGGAGGATGACGATCTCGGGCGAGTCGATCACGACCTCCAGGTGGAAGTCGACGAGCGCCGCGAGCGCGGCCTGCGGGTCCTCCGAGTGCACCGACGCCCAGTGCCGCCCCCCGGCGAGCAGCCGCTCGGAGACCGGGATGAGCGCGTCGGCGAGCATCTGCTCCTTGCCGCCCTTGAAGTGGTGGTAGAGCGCGGGACCGGTGATGGAGGCGGCCGCGCCGATGTCGTCCATCGAGACGCCGTGGTAGCCGTGCTTGGCGAGCAGCTTCACCGCGAGGTCGAGGATCTCCCGGCGGCGCTTCGAGCCGCCGCGACTGTCCACCGCATTCATCTCCACCCAGATGAGGTTACTCGGGCGTACGGCCTGGAGGAGGGAGCAAAAGCCCACTTTTCACAGGCGCCCTTTCGGACCGGACGCGGACCGGCCGCCCCCCGCGAGACGGGGGACGGCCGGTGGTGCACTGCGGTCACGAGCTGCCGATCGCGCTGCGCAATGCGTGTCCGTCGCCGCGGGAGGCCAGACACAACGCCTCCCGCAGCGGACGTTATCCCTCGCCGGGACCGGCGCGGCGCTCGGCCTCGGCCTGGCTCATGGCCTCGGCCTGCGAACCGGGCTCGGCGACGGGGGCCTGCGTGTTCGCGGTGTCCCCGTACCGCTCGGACTTGTAGGTCTGCGACATCGAAGCGGTCGCGTCGCCGCCGCCGCGAGGCGCCTTGGCGACCTCGCTCTCGGCGGTGGTGAGCATCCGCTCCCAGCGCTCGCGCATCGGGGAGACCAGGCCGCCGCCGACGCCGACGATCGCCACGCCCGCGATGATCGCGAGCACCGTCCACATGATCGGCGTGGTCACCGTGGTGGCGATGCCGACCTGCCCGAACGCGGCCACCGCGCCGAAGAAGATGATCGCGACCTGGCAGATCCGCGCCACGGTCTTGCCGTAGCTGGTGCCCGAGAGCAGGCCGTTGACCAGCCCGAACACCGCGTTCGCGATCGCGAAGGCCACCACGACCAGGACAAGCGCGACGAACAGCAGCGGCAGCCATCCGACGAGCTGGTTGAGCAGGGTCGACACCGGGTTGTTCCCGAACGCCCCGAACGCCAGCTGCAACGTGAACAGCAGCAGCATGTAGTAGACGACCTTGCCGAGCAGTTCGCTCAGCTCGAACTTGCCGGTGAACCGGCGCAGCCCGGACCGTTCGCCGACCCTGTCGAGGCCGACCCGGTTGAGGAGTTTTCCGACGAGTTTGCCGATCCACTTGGCGACGAACCAGCCGATGACGAGGATCGCGACGAACGCCAGCGCCCGCGGAATGAACGCGATGACGCTGTCCATCATGTTCTGGAAGCTCTGCGTGATGTTCATGATCGGAGGGTAGGCCGCATATGGCCTCTATTCAGGTGATCTAGGGGATTACCCCTGACACCGGTGTAAGAGGAAACGACCAATCAGGACACCGACCCCGCGGCGGGACGTCACGTCGGCCAGGTGCGCCAGTTCATCCACGACTTGGACGGGGTCGGCCCGCGCTGGTCCTGGTAGCGGGAGAAGTTCGCGCCCGCGCCGTAGGGGTGCTCGGCCGGGCTGGTGAGCTGGAAGATGCACAGCTGCCCGATCTTCATGCCCGGCCACAGCGTGATCGGCAGGTTCGCGAGGTTCGACAGCTCCAGGGTCACGTGCCCGGAGAACCCGGGGTCGATGAACCCGGCCGTGGAGTGCGTGACGAGCCCGAGCCGCCCGAGGCTGGACTTGCCTTCGAGGCGCGCGGCCAGGTCGGCCGGGAGCGTGATCACTTCGAGCGTGGAGGCGAGCACGAACTCGCCGGGGTGGAGCACGAACGGGCGCTCGCCGGTGACCTCGACGGCGGTGGTCAGCTCGTCCTGCTGCTGCGCGGGGTCGATGTGCGTGTACTTCTGGTTGTTGAAGACCCGGAAGCGGCGGTCGAGGCGCACGTCGATCGAGGAGGGCTGCACGAGCTCGTCGTCGAAGGGCTCGATGCCGACCCGGCCGTTCTTGACGGCGTCGAGGATGTCGCGATCGCTAAGCAGCATGCGCCCAAGATAGAGGCCGCCCCGGCTCAGCCGCTCCCCGGGGGCAGCGCGTACGCCACGACCCCGACCTCGTGGAATTCCCAGCCCTCGGGAGTGAGGGCGCGGCATTCGTCGATGGCCTCGGCGCACACGATCGCGTCCATGGACGCGGGGTCGGCCGCTTCCAGGCCGGGCACGATCGATTGCAGCGCATGGATCTCGGTGCCTTCGGGGAGCAGGATCCACCACGGGTACTCCCACGAGTCGTTGCTCTGCACGAGCCCGACCAGTTCGGGTTCGACCGCCGCGACGGCCTCGGCGGCGGCCTCGTATTCGGGCAGCCATTCGAGGCGGCGCACGAACCGTTCCTCCATGTCGGTGAGGCTGAACACCGAGAACGAGCCGGTCAGGCGCCGCGGATACCCGTACGCGACGGTGAGGAGCCCGGCGACGGAGGCGAGCACGGCCACGACCGCGACGAGTGTGCAGGCGGCGCGGCGCTTGCGCCGGTCGGCGGCCGAGCGGGTGATGCTCTTGACCAGGCTCGCGGCCAAGAGTCCGGCGGCCGGGGCGGCGAGGACCACCAGGAACATGATGAGCCGGTTCGCCCACGGCTGCCACGAGATCGTGCACGCCACGGCGATGAAGGCGGCGGCTAGGGCGCCCGCGTAGGCCCGGCGCAGACCGGGTCCCTTGGCCGCGAACCAGACGAGCCCCGCGATCGAGGCGAGCCCGGTGATGGGGAACGCGGCGCGGTCCTCGTCGGGGTACCACGAGGCCACCGGGAACTCGGTGGTGCCGAACGTGATCCGCGGGTCGTTGACGTCGACGCCCATGAGGGACGCGAGGCCGCCGATCGCCGAGGCGACCGCGTCCGACAGCGCCGGGATCGGGGTGTCGAGCGCGGTCTGGCCGAGCCGGAGCGCGTTGATCAGCAGCAGGCGGGGGTCGGCGGTGCCGACGCCGATGGACTCGCGCAGCACCGGCGGCCCGAGCACGTTCCCGAACGCCTCGTGCATGCGCAGCAGGAACGGGCCCACGATCACCAGCGCCAGCGCCAGGATCGCGAACGAGGCCAGCACGGTCTTGCCGCCAGAGGCGAGCGCGTTCGAGGTGTCGGCCCTCGTGCAGTGGCTCGGCCGCCTCCCGCACAGGCACGCGCGGCGGCGGCGTCCGTCGCGCACCAGTCGTCCGATGCCCCACACCAAAAGGAGCGGTGCGGCGGCGAGGAGCCCGGTGGTCTTGGTGACGGCGATGAGGCCGAGCGCGAGCCCGAGGTAGAGCGCGTCGGAGTGCGGGGCCGCCGCGCGCGGGCCCGGGACCTCGCCCGGGCGGGTGAACTCGTCGAGCACGAGCGTGGCCAGGCACGCGGTCCAGGCCGCGACCACGAGGTCGACCTGGGTGCTGGAGGCCTGGAGCAGGAACTCAGGAGTCGTGGCGACGATGAAGACGGTGGCGAGCTGGGCGACCGGGCCGCCGCCGAGCTGCGCGCAGATGCGCGAGGCCGCGAGCGCGGCCCCGATCGCGGCGAAGAACTGGAGCAGGTGGTACGCGCCGTCCCCGCCCGAGATCAGCCGCAGATGGGTGAGCAGGTATTCGGAGCCGGGACCGAGGTCGAGTTGGCGGTGGATCCCGGTGGGGTACACCGCGACCGACGCGTTTTGGACCCAGTGCTCGATGCGCGGCAGGTGATAGGTCTGGGAGTCGAAGTTGTTGGGCGAGGAGCCGACCGCGAGCACGAACACGCTCACGGTCAGGATCGCGATGACGCAGGCGAGGACCCACTGCCAGGCCGGGGCGGCCGCGGCGGCGGACTTGGTGCGCCGCCAGGTGCGGCGGGTCGCGCCGCGGCGGTCCCGCAGTTCCTCCCTAAGAGCGTCGAGTGACTGGCCGCGTCCGGCGGGGGCCACGTCGCGGACGCTGCGGTACAGGACGGCACCGACGCAGGCGATCGTGGCACCGCTCCAGGCGATCACGATCGCCGGTGCCGCAAGCGCATTGAAAGCCGAGCTGACCTCGACTACTGCGATCGCGAACGCGCCCAACAGGATCGAGGCGCGCACCACGGCGAGCCTGGCGGGGGCGAGCACCGCGCCGTCTCGGGGCCGCACGGCGTAGGCCAGGCCGGGGAGCAGGACGAGGAGCCACACGATGAGCAGCACCGCTCCATTGAACACGACCGTCCCGCCCAGTGGCGCTTTGGCGGCAGCGCGTTATGGTTATGCAATCGTGTTCGGTGACGAGGAGCGGCCATGCTGTTGTCGGTGCTCGTCCCGGTCTTCAACGAGGAACGCCTCGCCACCGGGACGCTGAAGGAACTCCTCGCCGTGGACTTCCCCTGCGAGACCGAGATCGTGGCCGTCGACGACGGCTCGAGGGACCGGTCCTGGGAAGTACTCCAGTCCTTTGAGGACAATGAGCGGGTGCGACTGCTGCGCCACGACCGCAACCGCGGCAAGGGAGCGGCGATCCGCACCGCCGCGAAGGCCGCGCTCGGCGACTACGTGGTGGTCTTCGACGCCGACGGCGAGTACGACGCCGCCGACCTCCCCAGACTCCTCACCCCGGTGCTGGAGGGCAAGGCCGAGGTGGTCTACGGATCGCGCTCGTTCGGCTCCCACTCGGCGTACTCGTTCTGGTACGTCATGGGCAACAAGGGAATCACCCTCGCCGCGAACATCCTGTTCAACTCCTACATCTCCGACCTGGAGACCTGCTACAAGCTGCTGCCGCGCCAGATGTTCCTGGACCTGAACATCCGCTCGGGCGGCTTCGGCATGGAGGCCGAGCTGACCGCCAAGCTCCTGCGGCGCGGCATCCGGCCCTTCGAGGTCCCGATCTCCTACACCGCGCGCAGCCGCGAAGACGGCAAGAAGATCACCTGGACCGACGGCGTCCAGGCCCTGTGGCTCTTGAGCCGGGAACGCCTGCGCCGCAAGCGCTTAGAGGATCACTACGTCCAGGCGCCGGGGCCCGTGGACGCCCTCGACCCGCTGGAGTTCGATGTCGCTGGTCGCCGAGGGCCCCGAGATCCAGGTCTGCGGCGCGGCCCGCTCCAGCATCGGCAGCGCCTGGGCGAGATGGCCCACGATCTGGTCCCGCCTGACGACCACCACGTGATGGTCGGGCACCAGCGTGATCACCCGGCGGCCTTGAGCCGCACCGGCGTCGAGCATGATCGTGCCCGAGACCGCCACGGCCGCCGCGCAACCGGTGAGCACCGCGTCCATGCCGTCCAGCTCCTCAGTGGACAAGTTCGCGTCGGGCACGAACGCGGCCCCGATACGCCACTCCAGCGGCAGGTCCTCGGGCACCACGACCCGCTTCGCGCCGCCGAGCGCTTCGGGGATCGCCTCGATGCCGTGGTGCACGTTGGCCTTGTAGTCGATCAGCCGGTCGATGAGCATCGCGACCACGTCGACTTCGGCGTCGAGCGCCGTGCGGTAGTCGCGCGGCGGTTCGGGGACCTCGCCCGCATCCCCCAGCGCCAGCCGCATCCGGGCCAGGATCGCCTCGCGCGCACCGTTGTCGCTCATCGCCGCTCCCACCAGTCTCGGAAATGCTCCTTCGGCGGCACCGGCAGGTCCCGGCTCACCGTCCACTTCGAACCGATCCACGGCAGTCGCCGCACGAACCCCTTGCGCCGCCACGGAAGCGACCCGGCCCGGGCCGCCCGCAGCGCAGTCCGCCACCATCGCGGACGCGACATGACCGCGCGCACCGCGCCCATCGCGGCGCGCTCGGCAGCCGGATGCGGGCCCCGCTGACGCAGGTGCACGAGCACTTCAGGGATGTTGATCTTGACCGGGCAGACCTCGTAGCAGGCCCCGCACAGGCTTGAGGCGTAAGGCAAGTCGTCATGGCGGCCCGGCTCCAGCTGCGGCGCGAGGATCGCGCCGATCGGGCCGGGGTAGACGTGCCCGTAGGCGTGCCCGCCGGTGCGCTCGTACACCGGGCACACGTTCAGGCAGGCCGAGCAACGGATGCACGAGAGCGCCTGGCGTCCGACCTCGTCGGCCAGCACGTCGGTGCGGCCGTTGTCGAGCAGGATGATGTGCACATCCTGGGGACCGTCGCCTTCGCGCGCACCGGTCCACACCGAGGTGTACGGGTTCATACGCTCCCCAGTGGACGAACGCGGCAGCAGCTGCATGAACACTTCGAGGTCTGAGAACCTCGGCAGCAGCTTCTCGATCCCCACGATGCTGACCAGCGTCTGCGGCATCGTCAAGCACATGCGGCCGTTGCCCTCGGACTCGACCACCACCAGCGAACCGGTCTCGGCCACCGCGAAGTTCGCGCCCGAAACGGCGACCTGCGCCGAGAGGAACCGCCGCCGCAGATGCAGCCGCGCGGCCTCGGCCAGCGCCGCCGGATCGTCGTTGAGCCCGGTCGGGGCGTCACCCATGCGCTCGGCGAAGATCTTCCGGATCTCGGTGCGGTTGTAGTGGATCGCCGGAACCAGGATGTGGCTCGGCTTGTCCTCGGCGAGCTGCACGATGAGCTCGGCCAGGTCGGTCTCGAAGGCCCGCAGGCCTACTGATGCGAAGTGCTCGTTGAGCTCGATCTCCTGGGTCGCCATCGACTTGACCTTGACGACCTCCTCGGCCCCGGCCGCTCGCACGATGGCCGCCGCGATCTCGTTGGCCTCCTTCGCGTCCCGGGCCCAGTGCACGGTGGCCCCGGCGGCGGTGGCGTTGCGCTCGAACTCGATCGCGAGTTCGGGCAGGCGGCGCTGCACGTCGGCCTTGATCGCGGCGGCGGCCTCGCGCAGGCGTTCCCAGTCGTCGAGCTCCCCCACCACGCCCGCGCGCTTGCCGCGGATCGTGCCGGTCGCGTGGGCGAGGTTGCGGCGCAGCTGCGGCATCCCCAGGGCCACCTTGGCGGCCTTGGGGAACGGTGCGTTGGCAGGGATGAGCGAGGCGGCGGAGACGAAACGATCGGTGCTCATGCGGCGCTCGCGAGGATCTCGGCGTAGTGGATCGGGCGGGGCCCTCCGGCCCGGCTGATGCCCCCGCCGATGTGCGTCAGACACGAGTTGTCAGCGGCCGCAAGGTATTCGGCCCCGGTCGCGGCGGCGTGGCGGCACTTGTCGGCGAGCATCGCCGAGGACACCTCCGAGTTCTTCAGCGCGAAGGTCCCGCCGAACCCGCAGCACTGGTCGGCCTCGGGCAGGTCGACCAGCTCGATGTCCTCCACCGCCCTGAGCAGCCGGAGCGGCTTGTCCCCCAGGCCGAGTGCACGGGTGCCGTGGCAGGTCGGGTGGTAGGTCACGCGGTGGGGGAAGCGCGCCCCCACGTCCTCGACTCCGGCCACGTCCACCAGGAACTCCGACAGCTCGAAGACCCGCTGCCCGATGTCGGAGCCGGTCAGGTGCGGGTACTGGTCGCGGGCCATCGCGGCGCACGAGCCCGAGGGAGTGACGACGGCGTCGTAGTCGCCGAACACCCCCTCGAAGTCCCGCGCGAGCTTCGTGGCGTCCTTCTTGTAGCCGGAGTTGGCGTGCATCTGCCCGCAGCAGGTCTGGGCCGCGGGGAAGTCGACCTCGTAGCCGAGGCGTTCGAGGATGCGGACGACGGCTTTGGGCGCCTCGGGGTAGAGGGCGTCGTTGACGCATGTGATGAACAGGCCCACACGCGGCATGTCGGGCACCTCTTTCCTTCGGCGGCTCGTTACTTCACCTTCTTGCCCCTGCCGCGCACCGGTTTCGCGGCGGCCTCGCGGGCCGCGTCGGTGAACGCGGCGGCGTGCCGCTCGCGGGAGCGGGCGAGGTGGACCTGCATCGCCTCCTCGGCGGCAAGCGGTTGCTGAGCAATGATAGCCTCCGCGATGGCGAGGTGCTCGGCCTCGGTCTCCTCGATCGCCACCGGGTCGAGATACGCGCGGTGGAGGTGGATGTGGGCGTCGAGGCCGCTGATCGCCTTGGCCAGGACGGGGCTGCCGCTGTGCTCGGCGACCGCCGCGTGGAACTTGATGTCGTTCTCGGTGAACGCGAGCTGGTCCAGCTTCGCGTCGCCCACGGTGGCCTCGGGCGGGCCCGCCAGGCGAGTCAGCGTGGTGCCGTCGCCGACCCCGTTGTGCGAGATGCCGACGAAGACCGCCGCGCGCTTGGCGGCCAGGGGCTCCATGAGCAGCCGCAGCTCGAACAGGTCGTTGAAGTCGCTCTTGGTCAGCAGCGGCGTGACGGTGTACCCGCTCAAGGGCCGACGCTCGACGAGCCCCTCGGCCTCCAAGCGCGCCAACGCTTCCCGGATCGGCGTCTGCGAGACGGTCATCTGCTTCGTGAGCCCGTCGATGCTGAGCTTCGCCCCCGGCTCCAAGAGGCTCTGCATGATCCTCGACTTGAGCTCGATGTAAGTCTTGTCGGCGAGCGTGTGCCGCGCGGGCAGTACCAGTATCTCTCCCATAGGATATATCCTATAGGATATCCGATCGGGGCGCGCGGACAGTTGACGCGAGTCGCCCTGAAAGCACCGGGAACCGACGCAGTGGAGGCCATGTGAACGCTCGCCAAGCCGCGCTGCCGTTGCGGCGGCTCGGTGCCACCGATGTCGAGGTCTCAGCGGTCGGCCTCGGGTGCGCGCCGCTGGCCGGGCTCTATACGCCCGTCGAAGAAGCGGTCGCGACCGCCACGGTCGACGCGGCCTGGGACGGCGGCGTCCGGCACTTCGACACCGCGCCCCACTACGGCGCCGGGCTCTCCGAGGAACGCCTCGGGCAGGCCCTCGCGGCGAAGCCACGCGAAGCGGTCACGTTGTCCACCAAGCTGGGCCGCGTCCTGGTCGACCACGAAGGCCAGTGGGACCTCTGGTCCGAACCCAACGGCAAGGCCGCCGTCTTCGACTTCTCCTACCGGGCCGCGTTCGCGTCCCACCTGGGCAGCCTCGAACGCCTCGGCACCGACCGCGTGGAGATCGGCCTCGTGCACGACCCCGACGACCACCCCGGCGCCGCGCTCGAAGGCACCTACCGGGCGCTCGCCGAACTCAAGGCCGCCGGGCGCGTGGGCGCGATCGGCATCGGGATGAACTCGACCGACGCCGCCGCCGATCTCGTCTCCCGCGCCGACTTCGACGTGGCCCTCATCGCGGGTCGATACACGCTGCTCGACCAATCGGCTCTCGACAAGCTGTACCCCCTCTGCCTCGAACGCGGCGTCTCGGTGATCGCCGCGGGCGTGTTCAACTCCGGCATCCTCGCCGACCCGAGCCCCGGAGCGCGGTTCGATTATGCGGGAGCGGACCGACAAGTTCTGGCCCGAGCACAGGCGATCAGCACGATCTGTGACCGATACGACACCCCATTGCGAGCCGCCGCGCTCCAGTTCACCGCGGCCCACCCGGCCGTCGCGTCGATCCTGGTCGGCGCCCGAAACCCCGCAGAGGTCGACGATGCCCTCGCCATGTACGCCCACCCGATTCCCGGCGCGCTGTGGCACGACCTCAAGCGAGCCGGGCTCCTGACCGAGGAGGCCCCCGTACCATGACGACGCCGCTC
The DNA here is from genome assembly GCF_040645615.1 of Glycomyces sp. NPDC046736. Taxonomy (NCBI): domain Bacteria; kingdom Bacillati; phylum Actinomycetota; class Actinomycetes; order Glycomycetales; family Glycomycetaceae; genus Glycomyces; species Glycomyces sp. NPDC046736. The sequence continues at coordinate 116,622 of NZ_JBEYYO010000016.1, forward strand.
GTCATCGACGCCCACCACCACGTGTGGACCGCCGATTACCCTTGGCTCGCTTCGAAACCGGAGTTCGCGCCGATCCGCCGCGACTACGGCGTGGCCGACCTGAGGGCCAACCTCAAGGCCGCCGGAGTCGACCGCACCGTCCTGGTCGAGGCCGCCTGGGGCCACCCGTCGGAGACCGTGGAGTTCCTGCACCTGGCCGGTGCCGTGGACGAGATCGCCGGGGTCGTGGGGTTCGTCGACCTCCTCGACCCGAACCTCGCGCACACCTTGGCGCGCTATGCGAACCACCCCCGCGCGAGGTACCTCGTGGGGCTGCGCGACCAGGTCCAGGCCCGAGGCGAGGCCGACTTCCTGGCCCGGCCCGACGTGATCGCCGCGTTCAAACTCATCGCCACCGCCGTCCCCACGTTCGACCTGGTGGTGCGCCCCGACCAACTCCCGGCCGCCGCCGAAGCCGCCGCGGCCGTGCCCGAGCTGCGCTTCGTGCTCGACCACCTCGGCAAGCCCGAGATCCGCCTCGGCAGTGCGGGACTGCGCGCCTGGTGGGACGCGGTCGCCCCGTTCGCGAAGCAGCCCAACGCGTTCGCGAAGCTCTCCGGCCTGGTCACCGAGGCCGACTGGAAGCAGTGGACTCCGAACGACCTGCGGCCCTTCGTCCAGGCCGCGCTCGAACTGTTCGGGCCCGACCGGCTCATGTTCGGATCCGACTGGCCCGTATGCGAACTGGCCGCCACCTACACCCGCGTCAAGGACGCCCTCGCCGAGACCCTCGGCGGCGGCGACCGTGACGTGTTCGGCGGCACCGCCGCCCGCGTCTACCAGCTAGGAGAGCTATGAAGTACATGCGCATCGGCCGGCCCGGCTACGAGACCCCTGTGGCGCTCCACGAGGGCAGGTACTACGACCTCTCCGGGCCCATCGGCGACATCGACGGCGAGTTCCTCAAGCGCGGCATCGCGACCGTGGCCGGGTTCCCCGAGATCGACATCGCGGGCGAGCGCGTCGCGCCGCCGATCGCCAGGCCCGGCGCGATCGTGTGCATCGGCATGAACTACGCCGCGCACTGCGCCGAGTCGGGCGCCGAGCCGCCCGCCGAACCCGTCGTGTTCTACAAGCACCCCAACACGATCGTGGGCCCGGCCGACGAGGTGGAGATCCCCCGGACCTCCGTCAAGACCGACTGGGAGGTCGAACTCGGCGTGGTCTTCAAAAGCCGTGCGTCCTATCTGGAGTCCGAAGCCGAAGCACTCGATTGCATCGCGGGGTTCGTGGTCGCCAACGACCTTTCCGAGCGCGACTTCCAGATCGAACGCTCGGGCGGCCAGTTCTCGAAGGGCAAGGCCTGCCCCACGTTCACGCCACTCGGGCCCTGGCTGGTCACCCCCGACGAGATCGCGGACGTGCAGAACCTCCGCATGTGGTCCAAAGTGAACGGTGAGGCCCGGCAGGGCTCGAACTCGAAGGACATGATCTTCTCGGTGGCGCGCATCATCCACCACATGTCGCAGTTCATGGCCTTCGACCCCGGCGACCTGCTCCTGACCGGTACCCCCGAAGGGGTCGCGCTCTCGGGCCGGTTCCCTTACCTCGCAGCCGGAGACGTGGTCGAGGTCGGCATCGAGGGCCTCGGCAGCACCGCGAACCCCACGGTCCAGGCGTGAGGATCACGGCGGTGGACGTGCGCGACGTCCGCTTCCCCACCTCGCGCAGCCTCGACGGCTCCGACGCGATGAACCCCGACCCCGACTACTCGGCCGCCTACGTGGTGCTGCACACCGAGGACGGCGAAGAGGGCCACGGGTTCACGTTCACCATCGGGCGCGGCAACGACATCTGCTGCGCCGCGATCGAGGCCTTGGGCGAGTATGTGATCGGCCGGGACCTCACCGGCCCGGCCGACCTCGCCGACCTCTACCGCGCCCTGACCCACGACTCCCAGATCCGTTGGCTCGGACCGGAGAAAGGTGTCATGCACCTCGCGGCCGGGGCCCTGGTGAACGCCGCGTGGGACCTCGTCTCGCGCCGCGCGGGCCTGCCGCTGTGGAAGTACCTCGCCACGCTCACGCCCGAAGAGATCGTGGCCAATGTGGACTGGCGCTACCTGACCGACGCGCTCACCCCCGATGAGGCCCTGGTGATGCTGCGTGAAGCCGAGCCCGGTAGGGCCGAGCGGATCGCCGAGATCGAGCGCGAGGGCTATCCGGCCTACACCACCTCCCCGGGCTGGCTGGGCTACGACGACGCGAAGGTCGTGCGCCTGGCCCGCGAGGCCGTGGCCGAGGGCTACACGCAGATCAAGCTCAAGGTCGGCGCCGATCTGGAGGACGACCGCCGCCGTTTCGCGGCCGCCCGCAGCGCGGTCGGCCCGGAGGTGCGAATCGCGGTGGACGCCAACCAGCGCTGGGACGTGGACGAGGCCGAACGCTGGATGGCCGCGCTCGCCGAGTTCGACCCGTGGTGGATCGAGGAGCCGACGAGTCCCGATGACGTGCTCGGCCACGCCGAGATCCGCAGGAGGGTCGCCCCGGTCAAGGTCGCCACCGGCGAGCACGTCCACAACCGCGTCATGTTCAAGCAGCTTCTCCAGGCCGGAGCGATCGACTTCCTTCAGCTCGACGCCGCCCGGGTGGCCGGGGTGAACGAGAACCTCGCGATCCTGCTGCTGGCCAACAAGTTCGGCGTCCCGGTCTGCCCGCACGCGGGCGGGGTGGGCCTGTGCGAGCTGGTCCGGCATCTGTCCATGTTCGACTATGTGGCGGTCAGCGCCTCGATGCAGGACAGGGTGATCGAGTACGTGGACCACCTGCACGAGCACTTCCTCGACCCTGCGATCACCGAGCGCGGGCGCTACCTGGCGCCCGCGAAACCGGGCTTCTCCGCCGAGATCAAGCGGGAGAGCCTGGAGCACTACGCCTACCCCGACGGTCCTGAATGGAGCGAAAACTGATGCATGCCTTCGAAGGCCTCACCGTGGTGATCTCCGGCGGCGCGTCCGGCATCGGCGCGGCGGCGGCCGACGCCTTCGCCGCGCGCGGCGCGAACGTGGCGGTCGTCGACCTCAACCCGAACGAGACGCACTGGTCGCACCGATGCGACGTGTCCGACGACCACCAGGTCCGCGGCGCGGTCGCGGCTGCCGCCGAGCACTTCGGCGGCATCGACATCCTGGTCAACAACGCCGGGATCGGCGCGGTCGGGACCGTGGAGGAGAACTCCGACAAGCAGTGGTTCCGGGTGCTGGACGTGAACCTCCTCGGCATGGTGCGCCTCGCGCGCGCCTGCCTGCCGCACCTGCGCGAGTCCGAACACGCCGCGATCGTGAACACCACCTCGATCGCGGCCACCGCCGGGCTGGTGGGTCGCGCGCTCTACTCGGCGTCCAAGGGCGCGGTGCACTCGCTGACCCTCGCGATGGCCGCCGACCATGTGGCCGAAGGCATCCGCGTCAACGCCGTCTCCCCCGGCACCGCCGACACCCCCTGGGTCCAGCGCCTCCTCGACCAGTCCGAGGACCCCGCGGCCGAACGCGCCCGCCTCGAAGCCCGCCAGCCCACCGGCCGCCTGGTGAGCGCCGAGGAGGTCGCCGCCGCGATCCTCTACCTGGCCGACCCGGCCAACAAGTCACTGACCGGCGCGAGCCTCGCCGTCGACGGCGGGGTGGGCGGCCTGCGCATCGTCCGCTGAGAAGCGTTGCACGCGTTCGCATACGGTGTCGGACCGGCCGCAGACTGTACCGTGACCTCGGATCCGACTAGGATTGGTCGGCATGGACCCCGCTTCGTACTTGCGCTGCTTCAAGCGCGAGCTCGACGCCTTTCGCGTCTGCGTCGCCACCGGTGACCTCTCCGCGCCGATCGAGTTCCAGGAGGACCCCGACGACCCCGTCGACCTCGCCGGACTCGCCGCCGCGGTGGGCGCCGCGAACCTGTTCGCGGCCGCGTGCGTGACCGAGTGGAAGGGCACCGACCACCCGCCGGACGGCGCCCCGCCGAAGGCCCCCGACGACCGCGCCGAACTCGTGCGCTGGATCGAGGGCACCGGCGAGGTGCTCGTCATGGGCCTGGACACCGACCCCGCGACGCCCGCGTGGGGTTACTACACCCCGCCGAACGCCGCGTACTGGCAGCGGTCGATCGCGGTGTCCACAATGCTCGCCCGCTGGGACGCCCAACTCGCCCTCGGCGACCCCGAACCCCTCGACCCGCACCTGTGCGGCGAGGGCATCACCGAGGTCTTCGAAGTGCTGGCCCCCAGGCAGATCGGCCGCGGCCGCGCCTGGCCCCCGGACGACTGCATCCGCCTGGACGCGACCGACTCCGACGACTGGTGGATCTTCGGCCCCGGCGACCCGGTGGCCGAGATCCACGCCCCCGTAGCGGATCTGCTACTCCTGCTGCGAGGCCGCAAGACCACCAGCGACTCGGCCTACACCTGGATCGGCGACAAGCCGGCGGCCCTCTCCATTCTCAAGGGCCCCCTGACGTGAACGCGTAGGGTCGCACCTGCCGTCGACCCCGAAAGGCAGTGATGCCGATGCGCCGCATCGCGATCCCTCTCCTCGTCTGCACACTCGCTCTGACCGCCTGCGGCGGGGACGAGGATCCCGAGGTCATTCCCACCGTCGAGCAGGCTGAGAAGTTCGCGTTCGCGGCGTGGCTGTTCTACACCGACACCCCCGAAGCCGCCGAGATGCGCGACGACCCCGATTACCTCCTGTCCGTCGCCGACGACAACGGCTGGTTCGACCCGGCGGAGGAAGACGCCTACGAGGTGTGGAGCGCCCAGGACCCGGAGTACCAGGACGCGTGGATGGAAGCGTTCAAGGGGACCGATCGCTTCGACTACGACCGCGAGATGCGCGACGCGTACGAGGAGGACTTCGACGCGGCCTCAGAGCGCGACTTCGGCCCGCAGCCGCCGTTCGGGGGGTGCGAGCTGGAAACGCTCGACGCGGTCTACGGCGGGCCCGGCAAGAGCGAGTCCGACGGCGAGGAGTTCTGGTACCGCCCGCTGCCGGAGACGCCGCTGACCTGGGTGGGCGAGGGCAAGCTCTACGACGAGCTGTCGGTGCGGTACGTCGACGAGGAATCCGACTTCCTGTTCTGCGTCGAGGAGCGCGGCTACGGCCAGTGGGAGTTCGACGACCTCGGATGGCTGCCGACCGAGCTCCACCTGGAGCAGTTCTACTATCCCGGCGGCAACGAATACGGCGACGACGTGGTGATCCCGCCGCTGGCCGAGGCGGCCGAGGAGTTCGACGACCCCCTGGAGTACGAGTTCGCGATGGCCCTCGACTTCGCCGAGTGCGCCGAGGACTCGGGGCTGCGCGAGGGGACCGAGGAGGCCTGGGCCAAGCTGTACATCGAGCAGTTCAGCGGTCGGGAGGCCGAGGTCTTCGCGTGGGAGGAAGGCATCCGCGACGACCTCGCGAACGCGCAGGACTACCTCGCCGGGGCCTGAGCCCCGATTCAAGACCTTCGGCTGTTCCCTCGCGCCGACCTGTGGTTCTACACTTTGGACCATTAACGCCGCGAGACGGGAGCCCCGATGAGAGCCGTGCTGCAAGACCGTTACGGGACACCGGACCTCGTCCGGGTCGGGGACCGGGAGCGGCCGGTGCCGGGTGAAGGGCAAGTCCTCATCCGAGTCAAGGCCGCCTCGCTGAACGGCTCGGACCGCGAGAACCTGGCGGGGTCGCCGTTCTACGCCCGCAACAACGGGTTGCGGCGGCCCCGGCACCCGGTGCCCGGTTCCGATGTGGCCAGGATCGTGGAGGAGGCGGGCGCCTCGGTCACCGAGTTCGCGCCAGGGGACGAGGTCTTCGGGGAGCTCGCCGGCTACCGAGGCGGCCTCGCCGAATACGTGGCCACGCCACCGAAGCTGTTGTCCCGCAAGCCGAGCGAACTCACCTTCGCTGAAGCGGCGGCGCTGCCGCAGGCCGGGTGCATCGCCCTCCGGGCCACCGCCGGAGTGCAGGCCGGCGAGCGGGTCCTCGTCAACGGCGCGGGCGGCGCGGGCGGGTCCCTGGCGATCGGGTTCGCGAAGCACTTCGGGGCCGAGGTGATCGCGGCCGACCGCGGCGACAAGGCCGACTACCTGCGCTCGCTCGGAGCGGACGAGACGATCGACTTCGCGACCCGCGACTGGGCCGCGGGCCGCGCCGAGTACGACCGCGTGATCGACCTCATCGGACACCGTTCCCCGACCCGGGTCCACCGGGCACTGCGCCCCGGCGGCCAGTACCTCCTGGTCGGCGGCCACACCCGGATCCTGCTCGCTACGGCCGCCCTCGGCTGGGCCCTCGGCCGCGGCAAGCAGGTGCGGGTCCTGGTCGTGCCCCAAAGCCGCGCCGACCTCGAAGCGGTGACGGCGCTGGTCACCGGCGGAGCGACGAAACCCGTGATCGACCGCGTCTACCCGCTCGAAGCGGCCCCGGAAGCGTTCGAACGGCTCGCGGCCTGCGACAACCAGGGCAAGATCGTCATCGAGATTCCCTAGGCGGTGTTGACGAACCCCCGCCGGCCGCTATCGGGCCCGTTCGCCCGCTCGCTTCGTTGTCGGCCGCCCGAGCGAACAAATGGACTCGGATGCCGACTCGCCGCGAGTTCGTAAACACCCCCTGGCCGCCTCGCGTGCCCTGGGGCGCAAGGCGATCAGCGTGACCGCGACCAGGGCCGCGCCGATCCAGGGCGCGCTCGCGGTGGCGATGCGGTCGACGGCCAGGCCGCCGAGCAGCGCCCCGAGTGCGATCGAGAGGTTGAACATGGAGACGAACAGCGAGGTCGCGGCCTCGCTCGTCTCCGGTGCGGCCCTGAGGATCCACGTCTGCAACGTCACCGGCACGGCTCCATAGCCCAGGCCCCACAACGCGAGTACCGCGCCGGTGACGATCAAGCTGCCGTCCAGGAACGTCACCAACGCCATCGCCGCGGCCAGGATCGAAGCGATCCCGAGCACGGTCTGCTTGAGCCGCTTGGCGATCAACGCTCCGGCGATGAAGTTGCCGCAGATCCCCGCCGCGCCGAAGACGAGCAGCAATGCTCCTATGTGGCTGATCTCGATGCCGCCCGCGATCAGGTTCGGCCGCACGAATGTATAAGCCGTGAAGTGCCCGGTGATGACCAGGAACGTCAGGGCGATCCCGAGCCGCACACCCGTGTTGGTCCGCAGCACCTCGGGCAGGTCGCGCAGCGCGATCGAGCGCCGCGGTTCGAGCCTGGGCAGCAGGAACACCATGCACGCCAACGAGATCAGGCCGAGCACCCCGACCGCCCCGAACGCGACGCGCCAGCCGCTGTGGTCGCCGATCATCGTCCCGGCCGGGACGCCGAGCACCGAGGCCGTCTGGACCCCGCCGAAGATCACCGCGGTCGCGCGTCCCACGTGGCGTTCGGGCACGAGTCGGACCGCGAGGCCGCCCGCGAGCGACCAGAATCCGCCCACCGCGATCCCGATGAGGAAGCGCGCCACCAGGACCAGTGCGAAGCTGGTCGCGAACGCCGAGGCCAGGTTCGCCGCGCCCATGACCCCGATGAGCGCGATCAGGACCACGCGCCGGTCGATCCTGCCGGTCGCCACGGTCACCAGCGGCGCGGCCACCGCCGCGACCAGGCCGGGGACCGTGACCATCAGCCCGGCCGCGCCTTCGGACACGCCGAGCCCCGCCCCGAGCGGGGTCAGCAGCCCGACCGGCAGCAGCTCCGAGGTCATCAGCGCGAAGATCCCCAAGGTCACCGCGAACACCGCCAGCCATCCGCGCATCGTTTGCTCCTTCTTAATCTGGACATGTAATATCCAGATAATAGCGCCGGGGTCGCCGGTGCGAACAGAGGGAGACACCATGAGCATCGAGATCTCGAACCCCGCCGAGCTCCACGACCCGGTCGGCTTCGGCTACAGCCACGTCGCCCGCGTCTCGGGCGAGCTGGTCCTCATCGCGGGCCAGTACGACTCGGACGCCGAGGGCCACACCACCACCGACGACTTCGCGCAGCAGGTCGAGAACGCCTTCGCCAACCTCGGCAAGGCCCTGCACTCGGTCGGCCTCGACTACCCCGACGTGGCCCAGCTCCGCACCTTCATCGTCGACCACGACCTCGCGAGACTCGAAGCGATCGGCGCCGCGATCGCCGAGCTCTGGGGAGACAAGCCTCCGGTCCAGACCCTCACCGGCGTCGCGGCTCTGGCCCTGCCGGGCATGCTCTTCGAGGTCGACGCGGTCGCGGTCCGCAGCTGACATGCGAAGGGTCCGGTCGCGGCGGTTCACGAACCGCCGCGACCGGACCCTCGGTGCGCGTCTATCGGATCCGGTCGTAGACCAGGGAGATCGCCCCATTCTCGCTGGTGGCCTGGCTGGTCAGGGACCATTCGGCGGACGGGAGGCCGTCCTCGAAGAGCCGGGGGCCGCCGCCGAGGAAGACCGGGAAGATCATCATGCTGAGGGTGTCGACCGCGTCGGCTTCCAAGAGGGCCTTGATGATCGAGGCGCTGGAGAGGACGACGATGTCGCCGCCGTCGGTCTGCTTGAGTTCGGCGATCGCCTCGCCGGCGGCCCGGTTTTCGATGGTCGTGCGGTCCCATGCCGGTTCGGTGAGGGTCGAGGAGAACACCACCTTCTCGACGTCGACCAGCCATTGCGCGAAGGCCTCGTCCCGCGGGTCGACGCCTTCGGCGCCGATCATCGTGGGCCAGAAGCCCAGAAACCCTTCGGCGTTGACGCGGCCGAGGACGGCGGTGGTGGCGTTCTTCCAGAAGTTCGTCATGTGGTCGCGGCCGACGTCGGTCGTGGCGTACGGGATCACCCAGCTCATGTCGATCGGGTTCTCCGGCGCGGCGTAGCGGCCGTCGATGGAAATGTTGATGTTGGCGATGACCTTGCGGCCGTTGGTGTGCTGGCTCATTTCGTGCTCCTTGAGGTCTGGTCGTGCGCGGCGAGGTTCGCCGCGAGGTGGTCGAGGCTCTGGCCGAAGCCGACCTCGATGCCCGCCACGAAGTCGGCGGACTCGACCACGCTGTCGGTGATTCGGAAGCGCACTTCGAGTTCGGTGCCGGACTCGACGGCGCGGAGGTCGTATCGCAGGTGGCTGGTGAAGGCGACGCCGCCGTCCGGCAGCAGCGGCGAGAGCCGGTAGGCCAGCCGCTCGCCCGGGACCACCTCCTCGACCTCGCCTTCGGCGCGGCCGACCACGAGGTCGGTGCCCTTGGTGTCGTCGGCGTCCCGGTACTCGTGCACGATCCGCGCGCCGACGCGCGGCTCGAACACCAACTCGGAGACGCGCAGGTCGTCGGGCGTCCACCAATCCGCGAGCAGCGCCGCGTCGGTGAGGTAGTGCCACACCAGCTCCGGGTCGGCCGGGAGGGTCCGGGTGAAGCGGAACGTGCGCGTGTCGGCCCAACCCTCGGACTCGGCGGCGAGGCGCTCGGCTTCGAGGCTGACCCCGATGCGGTCGAAGGCCTCGCGAGATGCGCCCGCGGATTCGGCCAGCCCCTGAAGCACCGAGGCGAGGTCTTGCAGCGGCCCGGGCTGCAACGCGTAGATGCGGCGCTGCCCGTTGCGCTGCGAGGTGACCACCCCGGCGCGTTCGAGGTGCTGAAGGTGCTTGGTGGTCTGCGGCTGCCGAGCCTCGGCGAGCTCAGCGAGCACCCCGACCGCCCGAGGCCGCTCGGCCAAAAGCTGCACGAGCCGCCAACGAACCGGATCGGCCAGCGCGGCGAGTAGATCTTCCATGCAGACAAGTATTCCTCACAAGGAATATTCTTGTCAAGGAATATCTTAGATTTTCTGCGGCGACGCCGGTGGCGGCCCTAAGGCAGAATGGGAGGCATGACGATCAGCAACAGAAAGGGCGATGCCGCGTAGGCCGCCCGCGCGAGTCCGCGCAGACCTCCGAGCCCGCCGCCGAACCCCCGGGCTCCAGAAGATCCCCGACATCCCCGGCGCTTCAGCCTCGCTCATCGCGGCGATTCGCCGCTTCGAACGACGGGCGCGCATTTCCCCGCCCCGGAGTGTCGCCGATGCGTTCGAGTCCTGGCGGCGTCTGGCCTTCGGCCCAGTTCGGCTCTTGACGGACACGGCCCCGGATTGCCCCTGCTGCTGCACCGGTCCTTCGGCCCGAACGGTCCTGGACCTGGCGATCCGCAGGCTCCCCCCACGCCAGTCCCGCGAACTGCGAAGACTGATCGACCCCATCGACAACGTCATCCTCAACCGAACCCACCAGAACCCGCAAGCACCCCCGGGCCCCTGGTGGACCCGCCGCTGCTGACAACAAAGGGCCCGGATCGAAAGCCGATCCGGGCCCGAATGTCGTTGTGGTTCTGGGACTAAAGGCGGAAGCAGGTCGAGCTCTCGGCCCCGGGTCCATCGCTGGGGTCACAGTCACCAACGCCGAGAAGAAGCGGGGCAGCGACCAGGAACGTCAAAAGCAGCGCGACGATTCCCGCGTAGTAGAGGAACAGGGCCAAGGGAGCGTAGTGCGCCATGATGATGTTGCGGCGCATCCAGTACGACATCCGCCGGTCGCCTACCCGAATCCTGACACCGGGATTCACGATCAAATTCGGCACCGGATGCAGGCGGAAGCCATTGTGGATCGGATGGCGTGGGTCTCGCAGCCACGCGGCCTCAGCGGGAGTGAGGCCATGCGGATCCGGCACACTCACTCAGCACCGCCCGCGAATCGCACCAGCAGTAGCACCGCAAGGAAGAACAGTACGGCGCCCCAGATCAGGCCGGCGGCGATCCACCCCGTCGGCCGGTAGTAGCGCCGCGCTTCCTCAGGGGTCACCACCACGCCGTACAGCTCGGCGAGCTGCTTCCAGGTCGGTTCTTTCGGTGGTTTCATCGGTCTCCAATCCAATGCGATCGAACCGGACCGCAGGAGAAATCGCTGTATGGGGGTGTAGTGGGCCAGAATGACGTTGTCGCGTACCCAGCGCGTGACGACATACCTGTTTCTCTCGACTATTGAGAAATGGCGAGGATTGGGGATGATGAGGTTCGGGACCGGATGCAGTTGGAAACCGTTGTTCACCGGATGCCGTGGGTCCCTCAGCCAAGCCGCCTCGGCCGGTGTGAGCGCGTTCGGATCGTGCATGCTCACATCGCCACTCTGAATGCCACGAGGATGCCCACCCAGATGAACACGCTCACCCAGATCGCGATGATGCCCTTCCAAGCCAAGCGGCGATAATGCCGCTGCGCCTCTTCGGGGGGGCACCACTTGACCGTAGAGCCCGGCGAGCTGCTTCCAAGTCGGGGGTTGCGGCTGCTCCGTTGCGATCCGGTCCCGCTTCTTCATCGCGGACGGAGTTCTTCCACCTGCTGAGCAAGCTCTTCATTCGCCTGCGCGAGCGTCGCGATGATGGCCGGGCCGAGCGCACGGTACCCCTGGGGTGACACCCAAGGGGCGATCTCCAGTTCGGTGATGTCTCCGCCTGAGCCGACGGTGACCGAGACCCGCCCTTCGGGGTCGGTGCAGGTCACCGAGATCGCGTCCAGCTGCGCCTTCAACGCCTCGAACTCCGCGAGCTGCTCTTCAGCCTGTGCTTTCATCGCTTCGAGGCTCTGGATCATCTCTTCAGGGTCCATGCCCCGCAACGAGTTGAAGTCAAGCGCCACTTTGATTTCCTCCGAACTGCGGCATCGCGGCCGCGATCTGGGCTTGGGCCTGTCGCTGATACTCGGCGTCGGCCTCGGACTGCGCGGTACGGAGCACCGCCAGGATCTCGGTCGCGGCAGTGGCGGCTCCGAGATCGTGCAGACCGGGTTCGAGTTGCAGCTCCTCGATCACCCCGTTCGGACGGCACACGGCCTTCACCAGGCCCTCTTCGTGCACCGCCGTCGCGGAGACGGTCTCACCGAGCGCCGCAAGAGCGGCCATATCAAGATTGAATTCCGTCATCGGGACCTCCTAGACCCTGACCGTGGTGTTGTAGCCCGCGAGCTTTTCGAGGACCTCCATGGCCTGCTCGAAGCAGTCTTTGATGGTGTTGAGCAACTGTTTCCCGGCAATGATGAACCAGGCCTCTTGAATCGCGATGCCGATGAACCGCAACGTGTAGCGCACCACCAAAATCGCGATGTCGATGCCGGCCATGATGACCTCGGCCGGTCCCTTCATCGCGATGCCGATGGCTCGGTTGATGACAAAGCTGACCAAGTCGGCGATGGCCTGACGGACCGTGTCATTGATCCGCTCAGCCATGTCCGCATAGATGTTCAGCAGGTCCTTAAGGCCATCTGCGCTCTGACTCGCAAAGTCGGCCGTGTCGAGCAAGTCCCCGCCACGGACGGCGGCGGCGCAACCAGCTTCACTGTCCCAGCACTCGGTGAGAGTCTTGCCGAGATCAGTCCCGAGCGCATCATAAAGAGAGGTGAGGTTCTCTGAAACCGCACCCCACATAGCGGCTGAGTTTTGAATCTTCCCGGGATTACCCAGCAGAACGCCAGCGGCATCTTGCAGAGGCTGGAATGAGCTCCAGAGGAAGTCGAGCAATCCCTTACATACAGCGGCAGCGAGGGCACCGATGATGTCGGCCGGGTCGAATGATAGGGCTGCCTTGGCGTAGTCGAATGCGTCGACGATCTGGACCCCAAGGTCGGCGAGCGCTTGTATTGAGTTGAGTAGTGTTTCCCACCACTCGCCCTTGAAATACGACTGCGGCGGATTGAAGGCCTTGTCGACCGCATCAAATCCACCCTTGATCTGCGCGTAGAACGGGATGTTTCCTTCGAGAGCCTTCTTGCCGTTTCCGAAGGGGTCGTTGATGAAGCCTCCGTCGGCATTCCTGCCGTATACCGAAGACTTGGGAGCATCTGAGAAGTCGACGACCTCCCCTTTTTGGTTGTCAGACAAGGTGGATCTCCCCGCTCTGGTCGTCGAATTCCCTGCCGCTCTCCTCATCGGAGTCTGTATAGTCCTTTGCGCAGTCGATGAACCGCTGCCCGAGGCCTGAGGCAGCTGGAGCAAACTGCTTGAGGATCTCGTGAATGCGATCGGCGCTCTCGAAGTAGTACTGGGCCAACGCAATGCCGGGGACGCCCCACATGTGCCAGTCGGGGTCGGCGTCTTGGGCGTAGTCGGCGACGATGCTGAAGTCGCCTGCCAGAGACTTGAGGCGTTCGCCCTCTGCCGCAATGGCGGTGGGGTTGACGTCTATGTCTGAGTTCGTCGCGTACGAGGTCATCCGGTTCCAGACTCGTAGGGGGCAGGTTTGCGACGCCGGGGGCGCGCTTGCCTGAACATGGTAGCCAATTGATTCCAGTGTGTCAGTACACGGACTCTGCGACTGGTGCGAATCTTCTGGGCCCCAAACGAAAACAGCGCTCCGGCCTTCCACCTGGGTGGAGGGCCGGAGCGCTGGTGGTTCCGGGCGGGGCTACTTCTGGTAGCCGCCGGTGAGTTTGACGCCCGCGTCGCCTGTGGTCACCTCGCCGATCGTCCAGGCTTCGATGTGGCGGGCGGTGAGGACGGCGAGGGAGCGGTCGACCTGGTCGGGGGCCACGATGGCGACCATGCCGATGCCCATGTTGAAGGTGCGCTCCATTTCCTCTTCGCCGATGCCGCCGACGTTTTGGATCACGTCGAACACCGGGTTCGGGGTCCAGGTGCCGCGGTCGACCTCGATCTGGAGGCCTTCGGGGACGGAGCGGACGAGGTTGCCGGCGATGCCGCCGCCGGTGATGTGCGCGAAGGCGTGCACGTCGCATTCCTTCGCCAGCTCAAGGCAGTCCTTGGCGTAGATGTGGGTCGGGGTGAGGAGCTCTTCCCCGAGGGTGCGCTGCGAGCGGTCGGCGGTGGCGAACTCGGGCACGACCTGGCCGAGGTCCATCTTGCCCACCCCGAAGAGCGCTTCGCGGACCAGCGAGAAGCCGTTCGAGTGGACGCCGGAGGCGCGCATGGCGATCGCGACGTCGCCGGGCTTGACCCGTTCGGGACCCAGGAGCTGGTCGGCCTCGACGACGCCGACGCCGGTGGCGGAGATGTCGTAGTCGTCGGGCTTCATGACGCCCGGGTGCTCGGCGATCTCGCCGCCGATGAGGGAGCAGCCGGCCCAGCGGCAGCCGTCGGCGATCCCGGCGCCGATGTCGGCGATCTTCTCGGGCACGACCTGGCCGGTGGCGATGTAGTCCAGGAGGAACAGCGGTTCGGCGCCGCACACGACGAGGTCGTCGACGACCATCGCGACGAGGTCGATGCCGACCGTGTCGTGGATGTCGAGCTTCTGGGCGATCACGAGCTTGGTGCCCACGCCGTCGGTGGAGGAGGCCAGCAGCGGCTTCTTGTACTTCTCGGTGTCGAGCGCGAAGAGCCCGGCGAACCCGCCGATCCCGCCCACGACCTCGGGGCGGATGGTCTTGCGGATCGAGGGCTTGAGCGCCTCGACGGCCCGGTCGCCGGCGTCGATGTCGACGCCAGCGGACTGGTAGGAGATGGTCCTCTGAGAGGTGGTGCCGCGGCTCACGCTGTGGTCCCTTCCCGCACTTGCGTGCTCGCTTCGGTGGATCGAGGTGACGGTGCCGATGTGTTCGGGGTGGGGGAATGAGACGCCGCGGGCGGGGCCGGCGGTTCCATGAGGTGCTTGCCGATGAGGTCGGCGGCGGGGAGGTCGATCGGGTAGTTCCCGTCGAAGCAGGCCATGCAGAGCCGGGACGCGGGCTGCTCGGTGGCGCGGACCAGGCCGTCCATCGAGACGTAGCCGAGCGAGTCGGCCCCGATCTGGGCGCGGATGCCGTCGGTGTCGAGGGATCCGGCGATGAGCTCGGCGCGGGTGGCGAAGTCGATGCCGTAGAAGCACGGCCACTTCACCGGGGGCGCGGAGATGCGGATGTGGACCTCGACCGCGCCGGCCTCGCGGAGCATGCGCACGAGGGCGCGCTGGGTGTTGCCGCGGACGATCGTGTCGTCGACCACGACCAGGCGCTTGCCCTTGATCTGGTCGACCAGCGGGTTGAGTTTGAGTCGGATGCCCAACTGGCGCAACGACTGCGAGGGCTGGATGAAGGTGCGGCCCACGTACTGGTTCTTGGTGAAGCCCTGGCCGTAGGGGATGCCCGACTCCTCGGCGTAGCCGATCGCGGCCGGGATGCCCGATTCGGGCACGCCGATGACGAGGTCGGCGTCGACGGGGTACTCGCGGGCGAGGGTGCGGCCGACCTCGACGCGGGTGGCGTAGACGTTGCGGCCGGCGAGCTTGGTGTCGGGGCGCGCGAGGTAGACGTACTCGAACAGGCAGTTCTTCGGTTCGGGGTTCGCGAACCGGGTGGAGCGCAGGCCGTGTTCGTCGACGGTGATGAGCTCGCCGGGCTCGATCTCGCGCACGAAGGTCGCGCCGATGGTGTCGAGGGCGGCGGTCTCGGAGGCGACGGCCCAGCCGGAGGCGAGGCGTCCGAGGACGAGGGGGTGGACGCCTTGGGCGTCGCGCGCGGCGTAGAGCGTGTTCTCGTCCATGAAGATCAGGGAGAACGCGCCGCGGAGGGTCGGCAGGACGCGCTCGGCGGCGGCCTCGACGGACTCGTCGGGGCGGGCCGCGAGGAGCGCGGTGATGAGGTGGGTGTCGGAGGTGGTGCCGCCCATGTCGATGCCGAGGCGGTCGACCTCTTCGAGGAGGTCGGCACTGTTGACGAGGTTCCCGTTGTGCGCCAGGGAGATCGCGGTGCCCGCCGTGGTGGACCGGATGGTCGGCTGGGAGTTCTCCCAGGTGGAGGCCCCGGTGGTGGAGTAGCGGGCGTGCCCGATGGCGAGGTGGCCCTGGAGGGGCGCGAGGGTGGACTCGTCGAAGACCTGGGAGACGAGGCCGAGGTCCTTGTAGACCACGGTGCGCGCGCCGTCGGCGACGGCGATGCCCGCGGCCTCCTGGCCGCGGTGCTGCAAGGCGTAGAGCCCGAAGTAAGCGAGTTTCGAGACCTCTTCCCCGGGGGCCCAGATGCCGACGACGCCGCAGGCGTCGCGGGGGCCGGGACTGTCGGGATCGAGTTCCGTGGTGAGTCGACCATCACCTCGGGCCACTGCAACTCCTCGGTTGGCTAGGCAGATTTACGACCCGCGGACTTCGCGGCGCGAAGGCGGGACCGCCAGTGACAGTCTATCGGACCTGCGAGAAGTCGCCACCCGCCGAAACTGCCGGTGTGGGCCGGACCGCCCCGCGAAGAGGCGAGACTCACCCTCCCGCGCACCTGCCATCCCAAACCCCCACCCACCCAGGGGAGAAGGAAGCCCCCCCGATCCTGACGCAGAGGTCCGACAAAAACCCCGGGCGCGCCGCAAAGTGTCCCCCGAAGGGAGGAGCGAACGCGAGGGGTATGGACGAGCCGAGGCTGAGAAGGGGACGACGGCCGGGGGGGCGGAGCGGGAGGGGCTATCGGTGAGGCGGGTGACGGAAGCGAGCACGGCGGCGGAGGCGACGGCAGCGAGTAGAGCGGAAACGGAGCTGGCGCGGCAGGCGGCAGGCGGCAGGCGGCAGGCGGCAGGCGGCAGGCGGCAGGCGGCAGGCGGCAGGCGGCAGGCGGCAGGCGGCAGGCGGCAGGCGG